>CAYUNL010000107.1:0-9185 GCA_964446055.1 uncultured Alphaproteobacteria bacterium
CCGCGGCCGTCTGCATGCGGGCGGGAATCTCTTCGCTCAGGAGCTCGAGAAGAAGCTCAGCCATCGCCGTCCGGCCTCGAGCCCTCGAGCCAGCACTCGCAACAGGCCTTGGCCAGCGCGCGAACCCGGCCGATGTAGCCGGCACGCTCGGTGACGCTGATCAGGCGGCGGGAATCCAGCAGGTTGAACAGATGGCTCGCCTTGATGCACTGGTCGTAGGCGGGCAGGGCGAGCCGCACGGCGATCAGCGCGTCGCACTCGGCCTCGGCGTCGGCGAAGTGCTGGAACAGGCGGGCGGCATCGGCGTGCTCGAAGTTGTAGGCCGAGAACTCGCGCTCGGCGCGGCGGAAAACGTCGCCGTAGCGCACCCCGGCCCCGTTCCAGTCCAAGTCATACACATTGTCGATGCCCTGGACGAACATCGCCAGGCGTTCGAGGCCGTAGGTGATCTCGCCCGGAACCGGGGCGCACTCGATCCCGCCGATCTGCTGCATATAGGTGTATTGCGTGATCTCCATGCCGTCGCACCACACCTCCCAGCCCAGCCCCGAGGCGCCCAAGGTCGGGCTCTCCCAGTCGTCCTCGATGAAGCGCACGTCGTGGAGCTGGCGGTCGATGCCGAGCTCGGTCAGGCTTTCGAGGTAAATCTCCTGCATGTTCGCGGGCGAAGGCTTGAGGATGACCTGGAACTGATAGTAGTGCTGCAATCGGTTGGGGTTCTCGCCATAGCGGCCGTCGGCCGGCCGCCGCGAGGGCTGGACATAGGCGGCGCGCCATTCCTCCTCCGGTCCGAGCGCACGCAGCGTGGTCGCCGGATGAAAGGTGCCGGCCCCCACCTCGAGGTCATAGGGCTGCAGGATTACGCAGCCGCGGTCGGCCCAGAATCGTTGGAGGGTGAGGACGAGGTCTTGGAACGAAGAGGGTGCGGAGGTGCGCGATGCCGCCATCGTCCGCCGGCCTCCGAAAGTGGCGCTGGAACTGATGCGAACCTAGCGAGCGCCCCAAACCCGGTCAAGGCCGGATCGGCGGATCAGGCGGGGTAGGGGCACTCGGCGCGCTCGCAGCGGGTGGCGCCTTCGGCGGGGACGTAGGTCTCGCAGACGCTGCAGCGCGCCATCGGCTGCGAATTGTCGACACGACGGGTATCGCCCCGCGCCTGGGGGGGACCGCTGGCCTTGATGCGGCGATCGATGAACCGGTAGCCAAAGAACACTGCGCCGATGATCGCGACCAGCACCAGCAGCTTCAACACCATGGCGGAGCTCCTCCGTTAGAGGCCGAAGCGACCCCAGTGCGCGCGCAACTCGACCGCGGCGATCAGATCGTCGGCCCAGCCCGCGGCGCGGCTCTCGTCAAGGCTGAAGGTGAGGCGGCGCTGCAACCAATGGCGGCGGGGTTCGATCAGCCGCAACCGGACACGCTTGCCGTAGCGCTCGCGCATCATCGTCCGCAGGTCGCCGATGCCGTCCACCAAACCGAGCTTCAGGGCCTGGGCGCCGGTCCAGAACTCGCCCGAGAACAGTTTCTTCGCCCCGCCCTTGAGCTTGTCGCCGCGTCGCTCCTTAACCAGCGCGATGAAGCTCTCGTGGATTTCTTTTTGCAAAGCGGTCAGACGGGCGACGTCCTCGGCCTTCTCGGGAGCGAAGGGATCCAACAGTGTCTTCTTCTCGCCTCGGGTGTGGACCCGCCGCTCGACGCCGATCTTGTCCAAGAGCGAGGTGAAGCCGAAGCTGGCCGAGATGACGCCGATCGACCCGACGATCGAGTTCTCGTCGGCGAAGATCTCGTCGCCGGCACAGGCGATCCAGTACCCGCCCGAGGCCGCGACGTCCTCGGTGAAGGTGAGCACCGGAATCTCTTTCTCCTCGGCCAACGCCCGGATGCGCTTGTAGATGAGCGCCGATTGGACCGGCGAGCCGCCTGGCGAGTTGATCAGCAGCGCCACCGCCGAAAGCCGTTTGGTGCGGAACGCGCGCTCGATCGGGCCGGCCAAGGCGGCAATGTTGAGGCCCCCGCGAAGGCGCGAGCCGGCGCTGATCACCCCGGCCAGCCGCAGCACCGCGACGACCGGCCCGCGGCTGCGCAATCGGCTCAAAAGCCCCTCTCTGGGCGAATTCCTCTTTTCCGCCATCCTCTCAACATAGGTGGCCGACGGCGGTGCTACAACCGCTCACGGCTCGAGCGCGGCGGCGTGGCGCAAGACCGCCTCCGCGGCCTCGGTATAGCCGCCGCCGGGCCGATGTAACGTCAGTCCGCGGCAGAGCCGAAGCGGTGCGGCGCTTCCCTTGACCGCGCGCACGATCACCAGCTTCGCCGGTGCCGCGCCGCCCGGCCACAGCGGCACGACGCGAATCCCGCCGCCGTCTCCGGAAAGGTGCGCCAGCAGGTCGGCCAGGCGCTCGGCGCGGTGGATCACCGTGAGCGTACCGCCCGGGCGCACCCGGCTCAGGCAAAAGGCGATCCAGCGCGCCAGGCTGCCGAGCGCGGCGTGTCGGGCGGCGGCGCGGGCGGGCTCGGACGGTGGCTGGTGGCGGGCGGCGTCGAAGTACGGCGGGTTGACCATCACGTGGTCATACTCCGCGGCCAGGCTGGCCGGCGGCGCCGCGATGTCGCCCTCGAACACGCGCACGCGCTCGGCGAGGCCGCTCAGCGCGGCGCTCTCGGCCGCGACCGCGACCAGCCCAGGCCGGATCTCGATGCCTTCGACCCGCGCGCGCTCCACCCGTGCAGCCAGGCACAGCGCCGCCGCCCCGGCCCCGGCGCCGGCATCGAGAATTCTCTCGCCCGGTGCTGCCGGTATGGCAGCGGCGAGCAGCGCGGGATCGACGCCGGGTCGCGGCGCCCCCGCCGCCAATCGCACGCGGCCGCCCAGAATGGCGGTCGCGGCCTTGGCGGCCGTGGCCGTGCTAGGCCCCGGCGACATCGGCCTCGCGCAGGATCCGTCGCGCCTCGTCGGCGTCGGAATTGGCCACCATCAGGCGGCGCGGCAGCGCCCCGATCGAACCCTCGAGCACGCTCGTGTGGGTATCGAGCACGACAGCGTTGACTTTCGAGTCGGCCAGCAGCGCGACCAGCCACGAAAGGAGCACGGCGTCGTTGGTGCGAAAGAGCTCTACCATTCCTCCACGGCCTCGAGCGCGGCCCGATCGGTGGCCAGGGTTGACCCCCGAACCGCGCCACTTCTATGCTCGCCCCGGCCCGGACCCGGGTCAAGGTAGGGGGGGAATCAGCAGTGGGGCTCGTCGTTCCGCTCGAGAACGAGCGGTCGGGTGCGTCATCCTCGATCGAGGCGCTGCAGCAGCTGGTAGCCGAGGACCTGGCGGCGGTCGACGGCGTCATCGTGTCGCGCATGGACAGCCGGGTCGCGCTGATCCCCGAGCTCGCCGGCTATATCGTCGCCGCGGGCGGCAAGCGCATCCGGCCGATGCTGACGGTCGCCGGGGCCAAGATCTGCGGTTACGCTGGCGACCGCCACGTCAAACTCGCCGCTTGCGTCGAGTTCATCCACACCGCGACGCTGCTGCACGACGATGTGGTCGACGAGAGCGATCTGCGCCGCGGCAATGCCGCCGCGCACGCGGTGTGGGGCAACGCGGCGAGCGTACTGGTCGGCGACTTCCTGTTCAGCCGCGCCTTCCAGCTGATGGTCGAGGACGGCTCGCTCCGGATCCTCGACATTCTCAGCCGTGCCTCGGCGATCATCGCCGAGGGCGAGGTCTGGCAGCTCGCCACCACCAACAATCCCGAGACCAGCGAGGATTCCTACCTCGAGGTCATCACCGCCAAGACCGCGGCGCTGTTCGCCGCCGCCTGCCGCATCGGCGCGGTGCTCGCCGAGCGTCCGCGGCCCGAGGAAGAGGCGCTTGAGAGTTACGGCCGCAACCTCGGCGTCGCCTTTCAGCTGGTCGACGATGCGCTCGACTATTCGGCCCACCAGGCGAGCTTCGGCAAGACCGTGGGCGATGACTTCCGCGAGGGCAAGATGACCCTGCCGATTCTCCTGGCCTACCGGCGCGGCAGCGATGCCGAGCGCGAGTTCTGGCGGCGGACGCTCGAGCGCGGCGAGCAAAGCGACAGCGATCTCGAAACCGCGTGCGGTATCCTTGGGCGCCGCGGCGCCCTCGAAGACACGGTCGCGCGGGCGCGCCACTATGGCGACATCGCCCGCGACGCGCTCGGTATCTTTGGCGAAGGCGAGCCCAAGCGGGCGATGATGGAGGTCGTCGACTTCTGCATCAATCGCGCGCACTAGGCGTTTGCGCCTAGGCCCGGACTAGTCGAGTAGCCCGGCAAGCGCCTCCGATTCCAATCTCAATAGGGCGCGGAGAAGTTTGATCGCAACGCCTGCCGAACCCTCATGCATGGGAAACCGCTCCAGGCGCAAAATCTGCGCGCGGCGCGCTCGATGCAAGGTCTCGAGCGCATCGCGCCTGTCATCCTCGGGAAGAGAATCCACGTGGCTCAGCAGTGCCACGAGCGGGAACAAGATTGCCCGCTCCTTTGAGACACAATCGCTCAGCAACCGCAGGTAGGCCTCTTTTCCCGCAGCGGTGTCGTGGAAAACCTGGCGCTCTGGAAACCCGCTATCCTTGAGATGCGCGCCGGTGATCCAGCCACGCTCCTCGAATCGCCGCAGCGTGGCGTAGACCGTGGCTTTGGTGAGTCCGACGGTGCCGCCAAGACCGTCATCCAACATCTCGGCGATCGCGTAGCCATGCGAGGGATGGGCGCGAATCGCGCCCAGCACCATCAGCTCTCTCAGACCTGTCAGACTCACAGGCGGCCGCTGACCGGCTCAAGGTCATACATCTCGAAGGTGTCGATGATGTCGGCCATCTCAGGGTCGTTCTCTCCGTGGTCTTGCTTCCCCTCCTGGGTGGCGAGATAGTCGTAAAGGGTTTCTTTCTTGTCGAACGTGACCCACACCACGACGGAGTTGCGCTCGCGGTCGACGCTTACTTGTCTCGCGACGATCCCCCCCAGTTTCGCGTCCATGATCTCGCTAGGCCGGCGGGCGATGCGAACCAGGTCGTCCAAGCGGCCGGGTTTCGCCGATGAGACGCTGACAAAGGTGTAGGTGGGATGGGGCATGGAAATCTCCTTCTTTCGTCAGATAGTCAATCTCTACTAATCTATCTTGACTATCTCTCACCGATTGTCAAGAGGGACCGCGGCCCGCCCTCGATTGCGCGCCCACGTCGATGGCGCTATAACGGCGCCCCGATTTGCGAGCGGCCCGCGTTGGTTACGGAGTGTAGCTCAGCCTGGTAGAGCACCGTCTTCGGGAGGCGGGGGCCCGCGGTTCAAATCCGCGCACTCCGACCAGATCTAGCCGCCGTCCAACAGCCCTTCGAAGTCGCGCCGCCAGTCCTCGAACGGCGCGACATAGTTGTAGCCGCAGACCATGGTGAGCGTGCGCTCATTGATGATCTCTCGCACGCGCTCCGCGCGGTCGCGGATCTCCTCGTGCGGACTGAAGGGGTTCAGTCGCATGCGGCGGCCGGGCGGAAAGGCGTAATCGCAGGCGAACAGCACCTCGCCGTAGACGTACATGGTGAAGCCCGGCGTGTGGCCGCCGATGTGAAACGCCTCGACGCCGTGCTCGACGAAGTCGCCGGCAAAGCGCCAATCAACCGGGAATTGCGTGGCCAGTGGATGCTCCGCATCGGCCGCGTGAATGCACACCTTGGCGCCCCACAGCGTGCGGTATTGGTTGGACGCACCCATGAAGTCCTTGTGCGTGAAGTAGATGGCTTCCACCGGTTCGAGGTCGCGGTTGAACGCCGAGGGGCAGTCGACCCACACCGCGCCGCTATCGGTCTCGATGCGATAGGCCGCGTGTTCGATGCCGAGCGCGGGCACCGAGAGGAGCTGCTTGACCCGGTCATTCACCCGTTGCGGTGTCACGCGATAGGTCTGTTCGGCCTCTTCCCAGGTGACGAACCTGTCATGGCGGGCGCCACAGAACGGGCAGACCTCGGGCATCTCGCCGATCATGTTGTAGCCGCACGCGACGCACACCCACTGCTTTTCATGCATCCCTGGTCTCCCTCTATCCGCTCATACTAGACGAGCTACGGCGCCGGGACCGCCGAACTGATCTGAATCAGTGACGCACAGGGGCGGGTCGGGAAATCATGTCGCGCCGCCCCGGCATTGCGCTGGCGTGAGACGAGGGTTGCGATGAGCTGGACCCACAGGGAGCGCGTCCTCGCGGCCCTCAACCACGAGGAAACCGACCGCGTACCCATCGACTTCGGCAGCGCCATCGCCACGACGATCTACTTCACCGCCTACGAGCGCCTGAAGGCGCATCTCGGCATCGAGGGGGAGCCGCCGGCGGTGTGCAAGCGCGCCTCGCGCACCGTGATTCCTGACCCCAGCGTGCTCGAGCGCTTCGACGTCGACACCCGCTTCTTGGGCCTCGGCACCTACCGCGGCGGTGGCGGCCATGACATCGATGAGGACCACTTCGTCGACGAGTGGGGAACGACCTGGGAGAAGCGCGACACCCACCCCTACATGAACGTCGACGGCCCCTTCTACAACCGCGAACCGAACCTCGGCGACCTCGAGGCGCACGACTGGCCCGACCCCGACAACCCGGGCTATTGCCGCGGGCTCAAGGACCGGGCCGAGGCAGCCCACGCCAGCGGCTGCGCCGTGGTCCTCAACCTCCCGCTCGGCATCATCCACCAGGGCCAGTTCGTGCGCGGCTACGGCGAGTGGCTGACCGACCTATACCGCTATCCCGAATACGTTTCGCGCATGATGGAAATCATGACCGATCACTGGGTGCGCGTGGTCAACAACGCACTCGACATCGTCGAAGACCTCGTCGACATCGTCTTCTGGGGCGATGACCTGGGCTCCCAACAGACGACGCTGTTCAGCCCCGACATCTATCGCCAGCTGATCAAGCCGCATCATGCGCGTATGTTCGAGACCTTGAGGGCGCGCGAGGTGAAGATCACGCATCACAGTTGCGGCGCCGCGGCGGCGCTCTTTGACGACCTCATCGAAATGGGCGTCGACGCCGTCAACCCGGTTCAGGTGAACGCCAGGAACATGGACCCGCAGGAGTTGAAGCGGGAATACGGTGACCGCCTCGCATTCTGGGGCGGCATCGACAGCCAACGGATCCTGCCCTTCGGCACGCCCGACGAGGTTCGCGCGGAAGTCCGCCGCATCATCGGCACGCTGGGCGAGGGCGGCGGCTACGTGCTCAACAGCGTTCACAACATCCAGCCCGAGGTGCCGCCCGAGAACGTGGTCGCCATGTTCGATCAGGCGATCGCCATCTGAATCCAGCCCCGCGCCGCGCTACCACACCTTCTCCCAACGGCCGCTCTCAGTAGACCGGTACACCGCCAGCGCCGCCCGCAGCTCGCCCAGTGCCTGCTCGGGGCCTGCCTCGAGCGTTTTGCCGTCGAGGACGCAGGCGGCGAAGTCTGCCAGTTCGAGCCCGAAGGACTCGGTGTAGCCAGGGCTGGCGAAGAGTTTCCTACCCGCGCGGTTGTCCGCATCCCAGAGCCACAGCTCGGCTCCATCGAGGCCACCATTGATGGTCAATTCGCCCATGCTGCCCGTGATCCGCCACCACGGATCCGGCGCAAAGACCGTGTCGATCATCATCGCATCGAACACGGCGGTCTTGCCCGAGCGGAAGCGAAAGAGCGCGCGGGTCAGCGACTCACCCTGCATCTGCGACAACGGGTGACCGAGTACGCCGACGGCTTCCTCGATCTCGCCCATCCACATTCGCAGCGGCCGGATCCAGTGCGCTCCGGCGTCGATGGTGATGCCACCGCCGGTGCGGTTCTTCTCGTAGCGCCAAGGTTTGTCGTCCTTGAACCAGTAGTCATCGAAGGCATAGATTAACGCGGCGCGGGCGGTGATGACGTCGCCGATGGCACCGGCCTCGATGTGTTTCTGAGCCTCGACGATTTCCGGCCAGTACTGGCTGTTCTCTGCGACCATGAACACACCGGGGGCCTGTGCGGCGGCCGAGAAGACGCGATCGCAGGCTTCCAGGCTCGGTGCGATTGGCTTCTCGAGCAGCACGTGCTTGCCGGCCTCAAGGCACTGAATGGCGATGCGTTCGTGCAGGTCGTGCGGCAGCATGATGTCGACGGCGTCGAAGTCTCCGTCAACTAGCGCCTCATCGAGCGAGGCGAATGGCCGTCCGCCGGTCTCCGTAGCGTAGGCCCGCGCCCTGGTCTCGTCGAGGTCGACAAGGGTAGTGACGGCGATGCGCGGTGCCTGGGCCTTGATGCCGTCGAGGTGGTAACGGGCGACTGCGCCACAGCCGATGAAGGCCAGTTTGAGGATGTCGGACATGGTTCGGTCTCCGGGTGAGCCGGTGAACGTGCCACCGGCTCGGGCGTGTGATCACAAATCGGCGTTGGGCGATTTGACCGGCGCGCCGGTTGTCCCCTGATAGCCCGACCCAGCCGCGAATCCTCTCGTCATATCGATCGAAGGATCCTTGTCGGTCGGGGGCAGGCCCGCCTTGCGCAGTCCCTCGAGCAACCTTTCCAGATAGCCGGAATGGCGAAAATGATCCCAATGGAGTCGCGCTCGCGACAGCGTCGGCACCATTTCAGACCGGCCCTCGGCTCGCTTGAGCCACGCCGCGATCGCTGTACGCGCGTCCTCGTCGCGACCCAAATGGCCATACGCGGCCACCAGGGGGATGATCGAGGATAGGCACTGGAAAAAGAAGATGGAGTAGCATCCTTCCGCCGTGCCGTGCGGATTTCGCTCCACGTCTTCGGCAAGCAAGGTTGCCGCCTCGTCGAACTCCTCCAGATGGAACTTTGCGAATCCGAGCCAGTACCGGTAGCGCGAGGGGTAATCGGGGTCGAGCCGCATCGCGGTCTCCACCGCCTCCGCCGCTGCGGCCGGCCTGCCGCCGTGAAGGAGCGCGTGCGCCAGCGTGATGAAACCCTCGGGATCGTTCGGGTCCAGCGCGATGGCGCGCCGGGCGTCCGCTGACGCGCTCTCGTAGTCATGCTGATCGGCGTACCACCAAGAATCGAACTGGTAGAGAAGCGGCGTGGGGCCGTGTTCTTTTGCCAGGACGATCTCTTCTTGTCCGGCCTCGCCGGGCCGGCCCGACAAACCCAGCGCCCCGGACCAGCCAAAACGCTTGGCCCAGAGGTAGGTGAAAGCCAGCGCCGCGT
>CAYUNL010000108.1:0-9176 GCA_964446055.1 uncultured Alphaproteobacteria bacterium
CCACCACCTCGTCGGGGTTGACGCCCTTGTGGGGCTCGCGGCCGAAGAAGTTCTTCACCGTCTCGGTGACCTTGGGCATGCGCGTCATACCGCCCACCAGCACCACGTCGACGATCTCGCCGGCGTTGAGTCCGGCGTCTTTCAACGCCGCCTTGCACGGCCCGATGGTGCGTTCGATCAGGTCGCCGACCACGGCCTCCAGCTTGGCCCGCGTCAGCTTCATCGTCAGGTGCTTGGGGCCCGAGGAATCGGCGGTAATGAAGGGCAGGTTGACCTCGGTCTGCATGGCGCTCGAAAGCTCGATCTTGGCCTTCTCGGCGGAATCCTTCAGTCGCTGCAGCGCCAGCCGGTCCTTGCGCAGATCGATCCCCTGCTCCTTTTGGAACTCCTCGGCCAAGTAGTCGACCAGCCGCATGTCGAAGTCCTCGCCGCCGAGGAAGGTATCGCCGTTGGTGGCCTTGACCTCGAAGACGCCGTCGCCGATCTCGAGGATCGAAATATCGAAGGTGCCTCCGCCAAGGTCATAGACCGCGATGATGCCACCCTTGCCTTTGTCCAGGCCGTAGGCGAGCGAAGCCGCGGTGGGCTCGTTGATGATGCGCAGGACCTCCAGTCCGGCGATCTTGCCGGCGTCCTTCGTCGCCTGGCGTTGGGCGTCGTTGAAATACGCCGGCACCGTGACCACCGCCTCGGCGACCGGCTCGCCAAGGTAGGCCTCGGCGGTCTCTTTCATCTTCTGCAGGACGAAGGCGCTGACTTGACTTGGCGAGTATTTGGTGCCGTCCACCTGCACCCAGGCGTCGCCGTTGTCGGCCTTGACGATCTCATAGGGCACCATTTCCTTGTCTCGATCGGTCATCGGATCGTCGAAACGGCGGCCGATCAGCCGTTTGATCGCATACAGCGTCCCCTCTGGGTTGGTCACGGCCTGGCGCTTGGCCGACTGTCCGACCAGCCGCTCCGATTCGTCGGTAAACGCGACCATCGAGGGCGTGGTGCGCGCGCCCTCGGCGTTCTCGATGACTTTCGGCACCTTGCCGTCCATCACCGCGACACAGGAGTTGGTCGTACCCAGGTCGATCCCAATTGGCCTAGCCATGTCTCTCTCTCTTCCTCGTGGCAAGCGGACGCACGCCGCAGTGGCGGCGCCGTCCTCAACTCACATCCGTACTACCGGTTGGTCCGATATATAAGAACCCGCAAATCCCCCCGCAACCATGGCGGCGCAAGGATTTTTCGTCCCGGCGCGCTCAAACCTTGGTATCGATCCGGGTCGGCGGCCCGTCTCCCTCCCGGCTCGCGGCCGCGACGCCGACCGCCGCCGGGCGCAGCAGCCGGTCGGCGATGGCATAGCCGATCTGGGTGACCTCTACGATGGTCCCCGGCGCTTGCCCGGTTTCGGGCACCTCGAACATGGCCTGATGGTAGTTTGGATTGAATTTTTCGCCGATCGGGTTGATCGCCCGTATGTCGTGGCGCTCGAGTATCGCCAGCAACTCGCGCTGGGTCATTTCGACGCCTTCGAGCAGGCTCTTGAGCACCCCGTCACCCTCGTCGCTGGGCGCCGGTGCGGCGTCGATGGCGCGATGCAGGTTGTCAACGATGCCCACCAAGTCGCGGGCGAGGTCGGTCACGGCGTATTTTCGGGCCTCCTCGCGCTCGCGCTCGGCACGCCGGCGCACGTTCTCGGTCTCGGCCATGGCCCGCAACAGCCGGTCCCTGAGCTCCGCCGCCTGCTCTTCGGGGCTCGTCGGGTCTGGCGCGGCGCCGCCCGAGGCCTCGCCAGCCGGCGCGGCCTCGGCGCCGGCCTGGACGGTGGAGGCCTCCTCGGTGATCTCGCTGCCGGCCGCGTCCGCGGCGCCGCCATTGGCTTCGGGGCTCGCCGTGGCCTTCGTAGCGTCGTTGGCGGGGGTCTGCCGTCGCGTCTTGGCCGCTCCGCCGGTTCGTTTGGCCGGCTTCTTCACGCCGCCGCCTCCTGTCCGCTGACCAGCCTGCCGATCACCTTGGCCGTGTAGTCGACGAGCGGGATGATTCGCGCGTAATTGAGCCGCGTTGGGCCGATCACGCCAAGCGCGCCGACGATCTGTTCGCGGCCGTTGACATAGGGCGCCACGACCAGGGAACACCCGGCCAAGCCGAAGAGGTCGTTCTCGGCGCCGATGAATATTCGTACTCCTTCGGCTTCGACGGCGAGATCCAGAAGCTGGGCGAACTCGCCCTTGTCCTCGAGCGCGTCGAAAAGGGTGCGGATCCGCTCCAGGTCCTCAAGCGCGGTCACATCCTCCAACAGATTCGCCTGACCACGGACGATCAGCGTATGGCGATCCTCGCCGCTCCACGTGGCCAGCCCGGTCTCGACCACGCGCGCGGTCAGCTCGTCCAGTTCCGCGCGATGCGATTCTAGTTCGGCGCGAACCTCGGCCACCGCCTCCTTGAGGGTCCGGCCGGTCAGGCGGGCGTTCAGGTAGTTGACCGCCCGGGTGATCGTCGAGGCCGGAACGTCCTCGTCCATCTCGATAATGCGATTCTCGACCGAGCCGTCGTCGGTGACGATGACGACCAGCATTCGATCCCGCCCGAGCTTCACGAACTCGATGTGGCGCAAGGGAGAATCGTCGGTCGGTACGACCACCAGCCCGGCGCAGCGCGACAGTCCCGACAGGGTGCTGATCGCCTCGGTCAGCAGCTCCTCGACGCTGCCACCGGCGGTGCCGTGGGCTTCGATGCTGCGGCGCTCCTCTTCGTCCAGGTGGCCGACCTCCAAAAGCCCGTCGACGAAGAACCGCAGCCCCGCCTCGGTCGGCATGCGCCCGGCCGAGCGGTGGGTGGCGTACAGCAATCCCGCCATCTCCAGGTCCGCCATCACGTTGCGAATCGAGGCCGGCGAAAGACCGATATTGAGCTGCCGCGCCAGGGTGCGGCTGCCGATCGGTTCGCCGGAATCGACGTAGGCTTCGACGATGTGCCTGAAGATGCTACGCGAGCGCTCGTTCAGCGCGTGGATCATGGTCGCGGTCAAGCCTTTTCGACACTGCCGATACTGGGACTAGGAATGTAGTAACGCGCCCGGTGCGCGTCAACGCGAGCGCCGGAAACGCTTGCCAGCCGAGTGTTTGTCGCGGCCTAATTGGACCGTCATGGTTGCCAAGCGTTACAACCGTCCCTCGGGCCGCGCGGCGGATGCGCTGCGCAAAGTCCGGCTCGAGACCGGCGTCAGCAAGTACGCCGAAGGCTCGTGCCTCGCGCACTTCGGCGAAACCCAGGTCCTGTGCACCGCCAGCTTCGAGAACCGGGTGCCGCCCTTCCTCCGCGATTCCGGCAGCGGCTGGGTGACTGCCGAGTACGGCATGCTGCCGCGGGCGACCGAATCTCGAACCGTGCGCGAGGCGGCGCGCGGTCGCCAATCCGGTCGGACCCAAGAGATTCAGCGCTTGATCGGCCGCTCGCTACGCGCGGCGACCGACCTGCGGACCTTTGGCGAGCGCCAAATGCGCGTCGACTGCGATGTCCTACAGGCCGACGGCGGAACCCGGACCGTCGCCATTACCGGGGCCTGGGTCGCGCTCCGGCTCGCCTTCGAGCGCCTCGTCGCCGACGGCCGCATACCGGCGGTGCCGCTCATCGGCCACGTCGCAGCGGTCTCGTGCGGCATCGTTGCCGGCGTGCCCTTGCTCGATCTCGATTACGCCGAGGATGCGGCCGCCGAGGTCGACGCCAATTTCGTCCTCACCGACCGCGGTCGTATCGTCGAGATTCAAGGGACCGCGGAAGGAGAGCCGTTCACCCAAGCCCAATTCGGGCGATTGCTTCGCCTCGCCAAGGGAGGCGTGGGCGCGCTGGTGGCGGCGCAAGCCGACGCGGCTGGGCGCGGCTGAGGCGTGGCCCGCCGGTTCACCGGCGATGCCCTGATCGTGGCCACCCACAACCCGGGCAAAGCGCGGGAGATCGGTGAGCTCTTGGTCCCATTCGGCATCGCGGTGCGCTCGGCGGCCGAGCTCGCCCTGCCCGAGCCCGAGGAAACGGGCGCGAGCTTCGCCGCCAACGCCGAGCTGAAGGCGCGCTCGGCAGCCTTGCACGCGGGCGCAATCGCGCTTGCCGATGATTCGGGTCTCGCGGTCGAGGCGCTTGGCGGAGCGCCGGGCATACGCTCGGCGCGCTGGGCCGGGCGGGCGCGCGATTTCGCCGTGGCCATGGCCCGGGTTCAAGCTGAGCTAAAGACGCTCGGCGCCGATCGGCCCGAGGCGCGCGGCGCGTATTTCGTGGCCGCGCTGACGCTCGCTTGGCCCGACGGCCACTGCGAAACCTTCGAGGGCCGCGTTGAGGGCACCATCGTGTGGCCGCCGCGCGGCGAAAACGGTTTCGGCTACGACCCGATCTTCCGGCCCGAAGGCCACGCGATCACCTTCGCCGAGATGGCTCCCGCGGCAAAGCACGCCATCAACCATCGCGCGATCGCCTTCGCGCGCCTGAGCGATGCCTGTTTCCGCACCCGCCGTTGAGCCGGTACCCGAACCCGGTTTCGCCAGCCCCGGGTTCGGCATCTATGTGCACTGGCCGTTCTGCCGCGCCATCTGCCCCTACTGCGATTTCAACGTCCACCGCCGCAAGGCTGTCGAGCAGGCGCGCTGGCGACAGGCGTTGCTGCGCGAGCTCGAGCACTTCGCCGCGCGCGCGCCAGGCCGCGCCGCGACCAGCCTCTACTTCGGCGGCGGCACGCCCTCGCTGATGGCGCCCGAGACCGTCGCCGCGGTCATCGAGTGCGCGCGGCGCCACCTCGGCCTCGCGCCGGACGCCGAGGTCACCCTCGAGGCCAACCCGTCCTCGGCCGAGGCCGGCCGCTTCGCCGAGTTCCGTGCCGCCGGCGTGACCCGGCTGTCGCTCGGCGTCCAGGCGCTCGACGATGCGGCGCTCACCGCACTCGGTCGCGACCACGACACCGCCGAGGCGCGCCGGGCGCTGGCCGTCGCCGCCGATGTCTTTCCGGCTATGACCTTCGACCTCATCTACGCCCGCCCCGGCCAGACCGCCCTCGCCTGGCGCCGCGAGCTCGATTCCGCGCTCGCGCTTGTGAGCGGTCATCTCTCGCTCTACCAGCTCACCATCGAGCCGGGCACGGCGTTCCATCGAGCGGCGCGGCGCGGCGCTCTGAACCTGCCCGGCGACGACGCTGCTGCCACGCTCTACACGCTCGCCCAAGAGCGATGCGCCGCCGCCGGCCTGTCCGCGTACGAGATCTCGAACCACGCCGCGCCCGGCCACGAGGGCCGTCACAACCTCACGTGCTGGCGCTACGGCGAATACCTCGGCATCGGCCCCGGCGCCCACGGCCGCTTCACGGTCGGGTCCGAGCGGCACTACGCCCGCCAGCTCCAGCGGCCCGAGGCCTGGCTCGAGGCCGTCGAGTCGACGGGGAACGGGACCGAGGCCAGCGGGCCGATCGATCGCGCGGCTCGCGCCACCGAGATGCTGCTCATGGGGCTGCGCCTCGCCGAAGGGGTTTCGTTGGCTCGTTTCGAGGCCGTCGTCGGGCTGCCGTTCGCGGCGATCATTCCGCGCCAGACGCTCGAGCCTCTCCTCGAGGGTGGGCTCGTGGCGCTCGAGGACCACAGGCTGCGCGCCACCGTCCACGGGCGCCGCCTGCTCGACGGGGTCCTCGAACGCCTACTCGGCGCGATGGCCTTGCCCGCTAGTAGCCCAGCGGCTGAAACGTCGAGGGTGGGCTCGAAACGACCCGGAAGCCGAGTGATGTGACCTCAATGACCGCGAGCCCGCGGTCGGCGGTGCCGTCGCGGTTGAAGCGGAAGATCCCGTCGATGCCGGCGAAGCCGTTGGGTGAGAGAATCGCTTGGGCCGAGAAGTCGCCTTTCTTCGCCAGCGCCGCCGCCAACGCTACGGCGTCGTATGCGATGCTGGCGATGGCCGGCGGCGCGCGGCCGTACGATGCCTCGAAACGTCCGCGAAACGCGTCCTTCTGGGCCGGCAGCGGGCCGGCGTACCAGCCGCCGACCAAAGCCGGTTCGCGTCCCAAGTCGGGCTCGTACCAAAGGTACGTCCCGATGAATCGGATCGTGTTGGGGTCGATATCGTAGTAGGGCAAAAGCGAGGCGATCGAGCGCAGGCTGGGCCCGCCTTCGGGCAGGATTACCGCATCGTAATCGAGCCGGCCGACCGTCTGGGTCCTCGCCAGCGCCGCCAGCGCGGCTTCCGCATCGGCATCGTCACGACCCTCCAAGGCCAGCCGATGCGCCCGCCACGCCGCCTGGCGCTCGTCGTAGCGAGCCAGCCTTCGTACCTGCAGCTCGATCTCGGCGGCATCGGCGGGGTAGTACTCGACACGCACCACGCGGCCCTCGTTGCGCACCGCCGAAACCCGCAGCGCCTCGATGATCGCGGTGCCGTAAGCGGTTTCGGGGACCAGCGCCGCGAACCGCGAGATCCCTTGGGTGCGTGCGAACGCGACCACCCGCTCGATCTGCTGCTCGGGCATGAAACCCATCAAGAAGACGCCGTTTCCCGCCACCGCGCGGTCGTTGGAAAAGGCGATCACATTGACGGCGCGTTCCCGGGCGGCGGGTGCCGCCGCGGCGGTGGTCGCGTTGAACACCGGCCCCAGCACCATCGCCGCGCCCTCCTCGATCGCCGCCTGGGCCGCCTGCGTAGCACCAGTCGCGGTCCCCGCGGTGTCGTAGGGGCGCAGGACGAAGCCCTCGTCGGCGACGTCGAACAGCGCGAGCTGGGCGGCGTCGAGCATCAACTCGCCGAGACCCGAGTAGCGCCCGCTCAGCGGCAGCAGAATGGCGACCGTCGCTGGCCCGGCCTCGGGTGCCTTTAGCACCGGCGGCGCGGGCTCGACGACGACCGGCTCCACCGGCTGAGGCTGCGCCGGCGGCGCGGGTTCGGGCGCGGCTGGCTCGACCAGCGGTTCGGGCTCAGGCGCGGGCTCGGGCGGCGGCGCTTCGATGCGGGCGATTTCGGTGGGCGGCTCGGTCGCCGGCGCTTCATCCGCCGTGCCCTTGCCCCCTAGCCATTGCGACAGGTTCGCCTCTAGTGTCGACTCGCAGCCTGCCAATCCGATGACGACGAGGGCCGATGACAAAGCGGCGAAACGGCGGAAAAGGGTCAAGGCTGAGAACCAGGGTCCGCGCAACGCGTGCCACTCCTGCGGCGGATGCAGCGAGCGCCAAGGGTAGCCAGGGGGCGGGGCGAAGTAAACCGGCGCCCGGGCTCTATGTGGCCGCGACGCCGATCGGCAACCTCGGCGACATCAGCCTGCGGGCGCTCGAGGTACTCGGTGCGGCCGACGTCATCGCCTGCGAGGACACCCGGGTGACGTCGCGGCTGTTGCACCGCTATGCCATCGCCACCCCGCTCACTCCCTATCACGATCACAATGCCACCGCCGCGCGCCCCCGCCTGTTGCGCCGCCTGTCCGCGGGCGAGGTCGTCGTCCTGGTTGCCGATGGCGGCACGCCGCTCATTTCGGACCCCGGCTACCGGCTGGTTCGCGCCGCCATCGCTGCTGGCGTCCAGGTCACCAGCCTGCCCGGTCCCTCGGCGGTGACCGCGGCGCTCAGCATCGCCGGACTACCGACCGACCGCTTTCTGTTCGCCGGCTTCCTGCCCTCGCGGCCCACGGCGCGGCGCCGCGCGCTCGCCGAACTCGCGGCGGTGCCGGCCTCGCTCGTGCTCTTCGAATCGCCGCGCCGGCTCGCCTCCTCGCTCGCCGATATGGCGGCGACGCTGGGACCGCGCGAGGCCGCGGTTGGGCGCGAGCTCACCAAAAAGTTCGAGGAGGTGCGGCGCGGCCGCCTCGATGCGCTGGCCGCCGAATATGCCGCCCAGCCTCCGCCCCGCGGCGAGATCGTCCTCGTCATCGCCCCGCCGGGGCGCCCGCCCGCGCTGGCGGCCACGGCGCCGAATACCGACGCCCTGTTGCGCGCCGCGCTCCGCGATGCTCCGCCGGCGCGCGCGGCGGCCGAGGTGGCGCGGGCGACCGGGATTGCCCGCCGTGTCCTCTATGCCCGCGCGCTGGAGCTGCGCGGACCGCGATGAGCCGCAGACGGCGAGCCGAGCGGGCCGGTCGCGCGGCCGAGACGGCCTGTGCGCGGCTGTTGCGGCTCAAGGGGTACCGGGTGCTCGCGCGCCGCTATCGTTCGGCGGTGGGCGAGATCGACATCGTCGCCCGCCGCGGCGCGCTCATCGCGGTGATCGAGGTCAAGGCGCGGCGCGACTACGCGGCGGCGGTCGAGGCGGTGGATTCCCGCCAGCGTGGGCGCATCGAACGGGCCGCCGCAATGTTCCTGGCCGAGAACGCCGCGCTCGCGTCTCTCGCGGTACGCTTTGACGTGATGGTCGTGCTACCATGGCGGCTGCCGGTGCACCTCGAGGACGCGTGGCGGCCGTGACCGCCCCGAGCACAGGAGTTCCGCCTCCATGATTGCGATCGAGAACCGTCGTCGCACCCTGACCCTCGCCCTTCTCGTCGTTGCCTCCCTGGGGCTCTCGGGCTGCGCCGGGGCGCTGGTCGGGGGCGTCGCCACGACCGGTGTGGTGGTCGCCCAGGAGCGCTCCGTCGGCGCCGCCATCGACGACGTAACCATCCGTGTCGACCTCAACCGCCGCCTGTTCGAGGCCGGCGAGGATCTCTTCATCGGCGTCGGCATCGACGTCGTCGAGGGGCGGGTGCTCTTGACCGGCGTCGTGCCCAGCGTCGAGCATCGCGTCGACGCGGCCAAGCTCGCTTGGCTGGCGCCGGGCGTCAAGCAGGTCCTCAACGAAGTCGAGGTGTCCGCCAAGCCCGACCTTATCGCCTTCGTCCGCGACAAGCGCATCGGCGGCCAGTTGCGGATCGAGCTCCTCCGTGACCTCGACATCGTCGACATCAACTATACGGTCACGACCGTGAACGGCGTCGTCTACCTCCTCGGCATCGCTCAAGACCAGGCCGAACTCGACAAGGTCGTGGGCCACGCGAGCAACATCGGCGGGGTCAAGAAGGTGGTCAGTCACGTGCTCCTCAAAGACGACCCCAAGCGCCGCTAGCCGTGCGGTGGATGCGCGATGGCCCTCGATGTCGCCATCCAGATGGACGCCATCGAGGGCATCGACATCGACGCCGATTCGACCTTCGTGCTGGCCCTTGAGGCCCAGGCGCGCGGACACCGCGTCCACCACTA
>CAYUNL010000109.1:0-9144 GCA_964446055.1 uncultured Alphaproteobacteria bacterium
GTCTTCTTCGGTTTGTGGACCCTCAGCGCTCGGGGCGCCACCGATCGGCACCGGCGTCGGGCGCGAGTCCAACAATCCCGCCGCCTTCAACTCTTCGACCCCGGGCAGGTCCTCGACGCTTTCGAGACCGAAGTGATCGAGGAACCCCTCGCTGGTGCCATAGGTCACCGGTCGGCCGGGCGAGCGGCGGCGGCCCACCGGTCGCACCCATCCCGCCTCCATCAACCGGTCGAGCGTTCCGCGACTCAATCCCACACCCCTGATTTCCTCGACCTCGGCGCGGGTGACAGGCTGGTGATAGGCGATAATGGCTAGCGTCTCGATGGCCGCGCGCGAGAGTGCACGCACCGTTTCCACTTCGCGCCGCAAAAGAAACGCAAGGTCCGGCGCCGTCCGCAGTGCCCACTTGCCGGCCACCCGAACCAGCTGCACGCCGCGCTCGGCGTACTCGGCCCGTAGGCGCGCCAGCACCGCATCGACGTCGGCGTCTTCGGGCAGCCGTGCGGCGATACTGGCATCGTCAAGCGGCTCGACGGCGGCGAACAGCAGCGCCTCGGCCATGCGCGCGTGTTGGTCGATCTCGGTCATTGCGTGCCGGCTCCCCCCTCGCCGGGTGGCCGCCGCAGATGGATCGGGCCGAAGGCGTCGCTCTGGCGCAGCTCGACCTCGCCCGAGCGCGCGAGTTCGAGGCTCGCGGCAAAGGTCGAGGCGAGCGCCGAGCGCAGCCGTGAATCGCCCGCAAGCTCGGGCGGCAGGCAGGCTTCGAGGCGCGTCCAGTCCGCCATGCCTGCGATCAGCCCGCCCAATCGGCCGAGCGCACTTTGCACCGAATAGACCGCGGCCGGCGCGATGGCGAAGGCCGGCGCGTCCCGGCGCACCGAGTGCTCGGCGTAGCCGCGCAACAACTCGTAGAGTGACAGCTCGAAGACAGAGTTTCTAACCACCCGCACGCCCTCGGGTGCGCCGCGGGCGAAGACATCGCGGCCCAGCCGATCGCGGCCCATCAGCCGTGTCGCCACTTCGCGCATCGCCTCCAGCCGGCGCAGGCGGAAGGCGAGCGCCGCCGCCATCTCGGCGCCGCTCGGTTCCTCGTCTCCTTCAGCCTCGGGCAGCAGCAGCCGCGACTTCAAGTAGGCGAGCCAGGCCGCCATCACCAAATAGTCCGCGGCGATCTCGAGCCTCAAGCCGCGGGCCTCAGTGACGAACGAGAGATACTGCTCGGCCAGATCCAGGATCGAAATGCGCGTGAGATCGACGCGTTGTTCGCGTGCCAGCGCCAGCAGCACGTCGAGCGGCCCCTCGAAGCCGTCGAGGTCGACGATCAGCGGGCCCGCGGGCCGCGGCACCTCGCCGGATTCGAAAGGCTCTTCGGCCACGCCGCCCCTATCCATGTCCCGACAGCACGCGCAGCGAATTATAGAATAACTCCACGATCGGCGACACGATCCAGTCGTAGGGATCGATCCCCAGCCCCAACTGGCCGCCGAACAGCGGCAGCACGAAGAACACGACGACCACGATCATCAAGCCGTAGCGCTCGAGCCGGGCGAGCAGCGCGGACAGGCGCGTAGGCAACAGTTCCACGGCCAGCCGGCCGCCGTCGAGCGGCGGCAGCGGAATGATATTGATTGCCGCCAACAGAATGCTGATCCGCACCATGTTCATCAGATTGTCCGCAACCACGACCGTCCACCCATCGGGCCGGTAGTCGTGGATCGCGGCCAAGCCATTGACGTGGTCGGGCAGGCTGCCCACCGCGTGCAACGCCAGCGCGGCGACGATCGCGAGCACCAAATTGGCCGCCGGCCCCGCCGCGAGCACGGCGACCAGGTCTCGTCGGGAACGCGCGAAGCGGGAAAAATCGATCCGAATCGTCTTGGCGTAGCCGAACGGCAGCCGCAGGCCGGCGATGATCAGCAGCGCGGGAAGGACAATGGTCCCGAAAATGTCGACGTGGCGCAGCGGATTGTCGGGCAGCGGGCCGCCGGCGAGGGCCAACTCGCCGCCCAGGCGGCGCGCCGCAAGGCCGTGCGCAACCTCGTGCAGCACGACCGCCGCCAGCACGGGAATCGTCCACTCGACGAACATGTAGAGGATTGATTCAAGGCTGAACAAGACCGGCCCCCGCCGCTCCGCCGATCGATGTCCTTACCCGTGGCCGGCGAGCGTCATGATCACGGTGTAGAAGAAATTGACCGGCGGTCCAATGATTCGCCCGATGCTGATCGGCAATCCCAGTTCCCTGCCCACCAAAGGTAACAGGAAGATCGCGCCGATCAGGATCAACATTCCGTAACGTTCGAGCCGAGCCAGGGGCCGCGCGAACTCGCGCGGCAACAGCCCGACCGCCACCCGTCCGCCGTCCAAGGGCGGCAGCGGGATCATGTTGAACACCGCCAGCACCAAGTTGATAAGAATCGCGTTGTGCAGGTTTTGCAGGAGCCACTGGTCGACGCCCGTGGGCAGCACCAGCGCCAGGTACATCAAAAGCGCCGCCGCAAACGCGATGATCAGGTTGGCTGCGGGACCGGCGGCGGCGACCAGCACCATGTCGCGCCGGGGGCGGCGCAGGCGGCCGAAGTTCACCGGCACCGGTTTGGCGTAGCCGAACAGGAATGGCGAACCGGCGACGATCAGCAGCCCCGGCAGGAGGACCGTGCCGAACGGATCGATATGGCGCAGCGGATTGAAGGTCACCCGGCCCAGCCGCTTGGCGGTGTCATCGCCCAGCCGCCACGCGACAAATCCATGCGCGGCCTCGTGAAAGGTGATCGCGATGAGCACCGGCAGCACCCACACCGATGCGGTGTAGAGGATCGAACCGAGATTCACTCGCCGCCACCCACTTCCGCGCCCAACAGACCATCAAGCCGTACCGCCATGGCGTTTAGATCGGCGGCGCCGGACTCCGGGACAAGGGCGGCGGCTTGGGCAAGGCGTTCGCGCGTCTCCCCGCCCAGCGCTCCGACAGCCGCCGCGATCTCGGCCATCTCGCCGGGCTCGCCGGAACAGTGAAGGGCTGCATCGCAGCCTGCGGCGATCACCGCCGCGGCGCGCGCGCCCATCGCACCTGACAGCGCCGCCATACCGAGGTCGTCGGAGAGCACCACGCCGCCAAAACCGATGTCGCCGCGGATCGTGCCGGCGATGATCGTGGCCGAAGTGCTCGCCGGCGCGTCCGCATCGAGTGCTGGGTAGCGGACGTGGGCGGTCATCGCCCAGGGCATGGCGTTGAGCGCGCGGAAGGGCGCGAAGTCCACCGCCTCCAGCTCTGCGCGCGAGGCTTCCACCACCGGCAGCGCCAAGTGGCTGTCGGCCCTCGACCGCCCGTGCCCCGGCACGTGTTTGAGCACCGGCGCCACGCCGCCCGCCATCAACCCCTCGCACATCGCCCGGCCAAGCGAAATCACGCGCTCCGGGTCCGGGCCAAAGGCACGGTCGCCGATGACGTCGTGCGCGCCCGGCGCCGGCACATCGACGACCGGCGCACAATCGACCGTGATCCCCAGGTCAAAGAGCTCGGCGGCGATCAACCGCGCGTTTAGGCGCGCCGCCTCGGCAGCGGCCCGTGGATCGCTCTCTGCCAGCACGCCGAAACGTGCCGCGGCCGGCGCCGTCCGCCAGTGTGGCGGCCCCAGGCGGGCGATACGGCCGCCCTCCTGGTCGATCATCACCGGCGCGTCCTCACGCCCCACGCAGCCGCGCAGCTCGACGACCAACTCCCTCACCTGATCGGGTTCGACGCAGTTGCGTCCCATGAGGATGAAGCCCAGCGGATTGCACGACGCGAAGAACGCACGCTCGTCTTCGCCGAGCGCCGGTCCCTGGGGCGCGAAGACGACCGCCTTGACGGGCGGTCTAGCGGTGACGTGGGGCAAACGAATATTGGCTGGCTTGGGATCCGGAAGGACCGAGCTTATCAGACCGCGGCCGGGCCGGTTAGCCGCGCCGAACCCCGATCCCTCACACTTAGTTGAACGATAGTTCCAAAATTATTATTGAACGATCGGTTGGAAATCACGAGATCACCCACGAAGACAACTCACCCGAGGAGACGACTTGATGACCGTGACGGAAAAAGCGCCCGCCGCGCCGCTTCATGAGTCCCTGACCGATCCGCAGATTGCCAGCGGAATCGAAGGATTGGGCCGCCATTTGGTGCGCTACGCCCTGGTGGCGGTGTTGGCGTGGATGGGGCTGATGAAATTCACCGGCTTCGAGGCCGCGGCCATCCAACCGATGGTGGCGAACAGCCCGTTCCTCTTCTGGCTCTACGAAGTGATGAGCGTCCAGGCCGCCTCGAACCTGATCGGCTTCATCGAGGTCACCGCCGCCGCCTTGATCGCGATGCGGCCGTGGTCGGCCAAGGCCGCGCTCGCCGGGGCATCCCTCGCCATCGGCACCTTTGCCATCACGATTTCCATGATCTTCTCGCTCCCCAGCTGGGAGGCGAGCCTCGGTTTTCCCGTCCTCACCGTAATGCCGGGCCAGTTCTTGATCAAAGATGTGCTGTTCCTCGGCGCCGCGGTGTGGCTCTTCGGCGACGCGCTCAAGGGCATGGCGCGCACCGACTAGCCATCCCTGGCCTCCGGCGGCACCCCCTGGCCGTCGGAGGCCCACCCCTCCCCGTCGCTTGTTCGTCCCCGACGCTTCGCGTACGGGCGCTGGCTTTGATTGCCGCCGGCGCCATCATGCTGGTGCTCAGAAACCGCCGGCTACGGCGCGACGATCAAACAGCCCTGCTCGCGCTCCCGCAACGTGTCGCACAGGGCCTTGGCCGCGTCGGAGTCGGCCATCGGCCCGGCCTGCAGACGATGGAATATGCCCTTTTCCTCGCCAAGATCGACGCGCACAACCCTGTGCTCGAGCCCGCCCAGCAGGTCCTGGTGCGCTTCGACGATCCGTTCCCAGCCGATCTCGGCCCGCTCCGGGGAGCGGAACGCGGCGAGCTGGACCCGCGGTCCCGAGGCGGCGGGCGCGGCTTCTTCCGAGGGCTCGGCCATCGCCGGTTCGGGCTCGGCCGGCGGCGACTCCAAGACGATCACCTCCGCCTCCGCCTCCGCCTCGGCCTCGGCCTCGATCCGCAGCGGCTCGGGGTCCGCGGGCTCCGCCGCGGGGGCGGTCGCTACCTCCATCGACTCTTCGACCACTTCGGGCTCGGGCGCGAGCAACACCTCTTCCTCGGGCGCCTCGGCATCCTCTGCCCCGGCGTCCGCAGTCGGCTCGGCCAGGCCTTCCCCCGCGCTCGGGGCCGAGGCATCCGCGACGGCGAGTTCCGCCTCGCTCGGCGGCTCGGGCGCGGGCATCTCCATCGGCTCTTCGGGCGCTGGAGCGAGAACTTCCTCGGCGGGTGGCTCGGCGCCCTCGTCGATGGCGTCGAAGACCAAGGCCTCCCGGTTGGGCACCTCCATCCCGCCCTCCTCCTCGGGCGCCACCTTGGTCGGCGCCGCATCGGCGGTGATTAGCGGCGGCGAGGCGGCGATGCCGGCCTCGAGACCGCGCTCATAGGCGACCACCCAGGCCCCCGCCGCACCGCCCACGGCAGCGATGATCACCAGTGTGATCCACAGCACGACGCCAAAGCCGCCCTTGCGTGCGGGCGCTTGCGGGGCCGGACGGGCTTTTTCTGCGCGCTCCGCCATCGCCGGCTACCGCAGCTCCTCGGCCGGCGCAACGCCGATCAGCCCGAGGCCCGAGGCGATCACCGTGGCCAGCCCCTGCACGAGCGCGAGCCGCGCCGCGCTGAGCGCCGGCTGGTCGGTGAGAAGAAAGCGGAGCGAGGCATCGCCGGTTCCCTTGTTCCACAGCGCGTGGAAGGCGGATGCCAGGTCGTGAAGGTAATACGCCACGCGGTGCGGTTCGTGCGCCACGGCGGCAGTCTCCACGAGGTTCGGCCAGTTGGCCAGGGCCTTGATCAAAGCAAGCTCAAGCGGTTCGGTCAAACGCGAGAGGTCGGCCGCGGCCAGGGCGGCCGTGCCGAGGTCGGCGTCGGGAAGGGCCTCGGCCGCGTGGCGCATCACCGAGCGCGCGCGGGCGTGCGCGTACTGGACGTAGAACACCGGGTTGTCGTGGCTCTGCTCGGTCACCCGCGCAAAGTCGAAATCGAGCGGCGCATCGTTGCGTCGCGTCAACATGATGAAGCGCACGACGTCCTTGCCCACCTCATCGATCACCTCGCGCAGGGTGACGAACGCGCCGGCGCGTTTCGACATTTTGACCGGCACCCCGTCCTTGAGGACGTTGACCATTTGGCAGACCTTGACGTCGAGCGTTGCCTTGCCGCCGCTCACCGCCTCCACCGCCGCCTTCATGCGCTTGATGTAGCCGCCGTGATCTGCGCCCCAGACGTCGATCATGGTGTTGAAGCCGCGCCTCAACTTGTCACGGTGATAGGCGATGTCGGAAGCGAAGTAGGTCCAGCTTCCGTCCGACTTCTTGAGCGGCCGGTCGCTGTCGTCGCCGAAATCGGTGGCCCGGAACAGCGTCTGTGGGCGCGGCTCCCAGTCCGCCGGCTGCTTGCCCTTGGGCGGGTCAAGCACGCCGGTGTAAATGAGGCCGTGCGCTTCAAGCTCGGCCAGCGCCGCCTCGACCGCGCCGCTGCGATGGAGATCGCGTTCGGAAACCTCCGTCTCCTGCTGAACGCCAAGTGCCGTGAGATCATCGCACGCCGGCTCGGCGGCCTCCATCCACTTCGCGCCGTCCCGCTTGGCGAGCGCCTCGCCCACGGGAACCAGGTACTCGCCGGGATAGAAGCCCTCCGGCGTCGCGCTCGCATCCTCCCCCAGCGCTTCGCGATAGCGATAGAACACCGAGCGCGCCAGCGCCTCGAGCTGGGCGCCGGCGTCGTTGACGTAGTACTCGCGGGTGACCGTGAACCCCGCCTTCTCCAGCAACGCCGCCAGCGCATCGCCGAACACCGCGCCGCGGCCGTGTCCAACGTGGAGCGGTCCGGTGGGGTTGGCCGAGACGTATTCGACGTTGACCGCCTCGCCGGCACCAAGCTCGGAATCGCCGTAGGCGGTGCCGGCCCCGAGCACTTCGATCAACCGATCGTGCCAGAATCCATCCTTCAGCCTGAGGTTGAGGAAACCCGGCCCCGCGGCCTGGGCTTCGGCCACCGCGCCATGTGCGCCCATTCGCCGCGCCAGTTCCTCGGCAATCTCGCGCGGTTTGCGCTTGGCGCCGCCAGCCAGAACCAGCGCCGCGTTGGTCGCCAGGTCGCCGTGATCGGGATCGCGCGGCGGCTGCACCGTGATGCCATCCAGGGCGGGCCGCTCGCCCAGCAAACCGGCCCCCGCCATCTGCTCCACTTCTTCCTTAATAAGCTCTCGGAAGTGACTGAAATAATTCATTAAATATTGGTATCCATACCGAACAACCGTTGCCGCTCCTGGAGCGCATAGCGGTCGGTCATCCCGGCGATGAAGTCGGCCACAACGCGTGCGGTGGCGGCCCCGCCGGGCCCGTCCGCCGCGGCTTGCCATTGCGGCGGCAGGCACTCGGGCTCCTCGAAAAAGAACTTGAACAGCTCGCGCACCACGCGCCGCGCCTTGGCGTGGCTCCGGTTCAGCGTGTAGTGATTGTACATGTTGGCGTAAAGGAACGCCTTGAGCGCGGTATCGCTCGCCTTCATTTCATCGGAGAATGCGACCAGCGGGCGCCCGAGCTCGCGCACCGCCTGCGCGCTCGCCGGCCCGGCCGCCTCGATCCTGCGGCGGGTCTCGGCGGTCACATCGCCGATCATGCGGTCGATCAGCCGGCGAACCGATTCGTGGATCGTGCGGCCCCGTTCAAGTCCGGGATATCGTTCCGCGACTTCGGCGAACACCGGGCCGACCAGGGGCAGCGCCTTCAGATCACCAATCTCGAACAGCCCGGCGCGCAGCCCATCGTCGATGTCGTGGTTGTTGTAGGCGACGTCATCGGCGATCGCGGCCACCTGCGCCTCGGCGCCAGGCCAGGTGTCGACCTCGAGATCGTGCTCGGCCACGTACTCGGCGATCGCCTCGGGAAGCGCCTCGCCGCTGCCGGTCAGCGGCCCGTTGTGCTTGACCAGGCCCTCCAGCGTCTCCCAGGTGAGATTGAGCCCGTCGAAATCGGCGTAGCGGTGCTCTAGTTTGGTCAGCACCCGCAGGCTCTGGGCGTTGTGGTCGAAGCCGCCGAAATCGGCCATTGCCGTGGCCAGCGCCTCTTCCCCGGCGTGGCCGAAGGGGGTGTGGCCGAGGTCGTGGGCGAGCGCCAGCGCCTCGGTCAGGTCCTCATCCAGTCCCAGCGTCCGGCTGATCGCCCGCGCGATCTGCGCCACCTCGATCGAATGGGTCAGCCGGGTGCGGTAGTGATCGCCCTCGTGATAGACGAAAACCTGGGTCTTGTGTTTGAGACGGCGGAAGGCGGTCGAGTGCACGACGCGGTCGCGGTCGCGTTCGAAGGCAGTGCGGGTGGGGCTTTCTGGCTCGGGATGGCGGCGCCCCCGGCTCTGTTGTGGCATGCTCGCGAACGGCGCGCGGGCGCGGACAGCGTCCATCGCCGCAACCTAGCGCGCACCAAGCCCCCGATCAACGCCGCCTCGATTGACAGAAGGCCTGCCATGCATACATATCAAGGGATGCGAGGACACCTATGAGCGAAACCGAGACACTCGTTCGGCTGACCGAGAGTGCGGCCAAGCGGCTGGCCCACATCGTGGCCGCCGAGGGCGAGGGCGCGCGCATGCTGCGGGTTGCCGTCTCCGGTGGTGGCTGCTCGGGCTTCCAGTACGGCTTCGCGCTGGAAGGTTCGCGGAACGACGATGATGTGGTCTTCGAATCCGAGGGCGGCACGCTGGTGATCGACGCGGTCTCCTACCCCTTCCTCGCCGGCGCCGAGATCGACTACGTCGAGGAGCTGATCGGGGCCTCCTTCCAGATCAAGAACCCGAACGCCAGCGCCTCGTGCTCGTGCGGCACCTCTTTCGCCGTCGGTTGAGCGCGCGGCGCCGTGCGGGACCGCCCCGCCGGTGAAGATCGCCACCTTCAACGTCAACTCGATCCGGGCGCGCCTGCCCAACTTCCTCGACTGGATCGCCGAGGCCCAGCCCGACGTCGCGCTCCTGCAAGAGACCAAGACCGTCGACGACAGCTTCCCGGCTTTGGAGATCGAGGAGTG
>CAYUNL010000110.1:0-9058 GCA_964446055.1 uncultured Alphaproteobacteria bacterium
TGCCTCGAGCAGGACGCCGAGCGTCGGGCCGAGAGCGAGCACGCGCAGGAGATCATGGGCCGACGGGCGCAACTCACGCCGCGCCAGCGGCGGGTCATGGATCTGGTCGCCGGCGGGCTGTCGAATCGGGTCATCGCCGAGAACCTGGAGATCAGCCTCAAGACGGTCGAGGCCCACCGCGCCAAGGTGATGGAAAAGATGAAGGCGCGTGGCGTCGCGGAACTGGTGAAGTTCGCAGCCGTGTGCGAAGCGCGCGAATGAGCGACGGCGCGCCGCGCTTCCGCGGCATTCGTCGCGGACTGGTGGTTCCCTTCGTCGCGGTCCTCGTCCTCTGTGTCGTCGTTATCGCGACGCTCGCGGTAATTGCCGCCAACGGTCAGGATCGGATCGCGATCGACAACTCGATCCATCTAGCGCGCTCGGTGTTGGCGGACTACCAGCGAAGGCTCGCACAGACGGCGCTCGGCTATTCGTACTGGGACGAGGCGGTCGAGAATCTGGTCACCACCCCCGACCCCGGCTGGGCCGAGGCGCACGGCGGCCGTATGTGGGCCACCGCCAACCGTGATAGCGGAACCGCGTTCCACTTTACGCTGCCCGGCGAGGCGAGCGGCCGTGAGCACGCAATCTAAGCCCGCGGGTGGACGGGACGGCGCTCCACGGATAGGCCTTGGCCTGGAGGCGCCCAAGTCGGATGGCCGACCGAGCGCACGGACATCGATGCCGCTCGCGCTGCGAACCGCGGCCGCGGCGGCCGCCTATTTCGTGGCCGCGCTGGCCGGAGGGGAAGTCTTGCGCACCGCCGAGCCGGCGGTCGCACTATGGCCGGCAGGCGGCATCTTGTTCGCGGTCTTGGTCCGAACCAACATCGGCGCTTGGCCCTTGACGGTGGCGGGATGCGCCGTCGCGTCGTTCGCCGCCACCACGGCGCTTGGCGAGGGCACCGTGCTGTCGTTGGGCATGGCCGCCATCAACATGGTCGAAGTCCTCGTACCCGCCATGTTGCTCCGTCGCGCATTCGATTCCCCGATCGCGCTTGAGACGCTGGGCGAGGGCGCCGGGTTCTTCGTTGCGGCGGTGGTGCTCGGCCCCGCCGCGGGAGCGCTTCTTGCCGCCGGGCTGGACGCGGCGGTCGAGGGCGCCGGGCTGTGGCAGGCGTGGCGGGCCTGGTTCGGAACTCACGCCGTCGGCATGATCGTCGTCGCCCCGGCGCTGATCACGTGGACACCGCAATTTCTGGCCGATCTTGGGGCGCCTCGCCGCGCCCTCGAGGCCGCCTTCTTCGTGGCGGCGCTCGCGGCGGTGACCTTCCTGGTGTTTGGCGGGAGCGTGGCCCCGGGGGGATTCGTCGCGCTCTTGCTGTGGGCGGCCTTCCGGTTCGGAACGTTCGGCTGTGCGGCCACCGCGCTGGTGATCGTAAGTTTCCTCCTCGCCACGCACGCCGTCGGCATGGGACCGATCTCGATCTTCCTGAGCGAGCTGCCGATCGAGAACCGTTTGCTGTTCGTGAAGCTGGCAATGGCCAACGTGGTGCTGACGCCGATGGCGGTGGCGATCGTGGTGGCCGAGCGCCGGGCCGCGGCGGACGAGATCCGGCGTCTCAACGAGGATTTGGAGGAGCGGGTGCGCGAGCGAATCGCCGACTACGAGCAATCCCAGGAAGCCCTGCGCGAGAGCGAGGAGCGAACCGGGCGCCTGGTCGAGACCATGAACGAGGGTCTCGGCATACTCGATGCGGAGGGCTCGCTGAGTTACGTCAACGACCGCATGTGCGACATGATCGGCTGCCCGCCCGCAAAGCTCCTGGGGCGGCGTTTCCTCGACCTGGTGGATCCCGAGGGTCCCGGACCGGCGGAAGGCGAGCTCGCGCCGCGCGAACGGCGGCCGCCGCTTCGGACGACGCTGTTGCGGGCCGACGGGCGGCGGCTACCGGCGCTGGTTTCGCCGTGCGCCTTGGTCGACGCCGAAGGCCGGGTGAGCGGCAGCTTCGCCGTCATCACCGACCTCAGCGAATTGATCGAGGCCGAGAACGTGGCCCGCCAGCGCCAGTCCGAGCTCGCCCACGCGGGGCGCGTGACGGCCATGGGCGAGATGGCCTCGACGCTGGCCCACGAGCTCAATCAACCGCTGACCTCGATCGTAAACTACGCCGAAGGATCGATACTGAGGTTGCGCCGGCCCGAGGGCGCGGACATGACGGAGATCGTAGATGTGCTCCAGCGCATCTCCGACCAGGCGGTACGGGGGAGCGAGATGATCTCGCACATCGCGAAATTCGTGCGAAGGTCCGACACGGACACCGGGCCCTTCGACATAAACCGAGTCATCCGCAGCGTAACCGGGCTGGTCGAACCGGAAATGAACAAGAACCGCATCGAGGTTCGGCTCCAACTCGCCGAGAAACTGTCGCCGGTGGCGGCGAGTTCGATCCAGATCGAACAGGTGGTCCTCAACCTGTTGCGAAACGGCATCGAGTCCTATCGGGAAACCGCGGCCGGGGAGCGGGACATCGTCGTGCACAGCGGTCCTTGCGCCACCGATGGCGCGGTGGAGGTCGCCGTCAGCGATCGTGGACGCGGGCTTCCGGAGGCGGACGCGGAGAGAGCCTTCGAGCCCTTCTTCACGACCAAGCAAGACGGCATGGGAATGGGGCTCGCGATCAGCCGCTCGATCGTCGAGGGCTACGGCGGGCGCCTGTGGGCCGCCGTGAACCCCGATCGCGGGATGACATTCCGCTTCACCCTGCCGAGTGCGAGCGACGCGACGGCGTCGTGATCGCGCCTACGAGAGCCGCTCGACAAGCATCTTGTAAAAGCCACGATCGGCGTCGAGGCCATAGAGCCGGAGCGAGACCGTGGGGCCGGCCGTGCCGCTGTCCGCGGTCCAATGCGCCGCATACGCGCCTCGTCCGTCAACGGCGCTCAAGCCCAGCCAGAAGGGGACGCCGGTGGGAGCATCGACCCGCACCGAAGCGGTGTAGCCCGGTGGCAGCAGGTGGTCGATCGACTCGGTGATCTCGGCGAAGCGGCGCTTTATCTCGAGCCCGCGCTTGTCCGGGTCGCGATCGATGAGGAGCCGGCTGACGACCAAGACGGCGGCAAGATGGCCCTGGCGGCGGTCGAACAACAACTGCGCATTTTGCGCCTCGTAGAGCCAGGTCCCGCCGTCAAGCGAGCAGGCGACGAGCGCCTGGCTTGCCTGGCGGCAGGCCATACCCTGCTGCAAGGCACCCTCCAGCGTTTCGCGCCACGAAACGCCGAAACCAATGTGCGGCAGCGGAAGGTCGGCCGGTTCCGGCGCTATCTCGCGCGCCAGCGCCGCACCGACGAGTTCGATCGAGGGACGGGCCGCATCGAGGACCGATCCCAGCGCCGCGCCAAGCGAGACGGTGGCGTTCGGCCCGTCGTCCCGCGTGCCCCAAGGCGAATCGCCGAGTAGCGCCACACCGAGCGTCAGCAAGACCGCGGTCGCCAGCACGGTACCCAGGGCCCGACGCCTGGGTCCAGGGACACGTTCACGACGCGGGCGACGGCCCGCCCATTCGCCGCAGCGGCGCAGCGCCGATACCAGCGCCCGCGCATCCTGGTTCCCATCGACGAGCGGACTGACTGGGGGGCCGCCGCCGGCCCTCAGCACCTCACGGTAAGAGATCGCGCCGGTGGCCGGCTCGCGGCCCGCCTCGACGAGCCTCAGGCGGCCACCCGAGTAGACCGAAGGCGCTTGGGCCACCTCGCTCAAGGCGGCGACGACGCTACTCAGCCGCTTGCGGGTTCGCCAGACCCCGCGGCCGTCCATCACCTGCAAGAGGAACAGCGCCGGCTCGCGCGGGGTGAAACGATCGTAGGCACGGGACATCGAGCGCACGCGCCATTATGGCATAGCCCGACGCCGGACCACAGCCTTGGCGGAGCGGCAGCCTAGGCTTCGGCGGTGCGGGGACTTTCCGGCGCCCGCGCGCCCGGGACCAAGTTGTAGAGCGCCGCTCCCGCAATCATCGCGGCGGCGAAGATGAGTGGCTCGGTGAGACCGTAGGCGAGAGCGGCCACTCCCGGTCCGGGGCAGAAGCCGACCAGGCCCCAGCCGACGCCGAACAGCGCCGATCCGCCGAACAGCCGCGAGTCCAGGCGCTCGGTCAGCGCGGCCTCGAAGGTCGTCGCTAGGAGCGGACGGCCGCGTCCGTAGATGAAGCGGAAGGCGACAAACGCGACGACGACGGCGCCGCCCATGACGAAGATCAAACTGGGATCCCAGGCGCCGGCAACGTCGAGGAAGCCGAGCACCTTGGCCGGATCGGTCATCCCTGACACGGCCAGCCCGAGGCCAAACACGATGCCGGCCACGCCCGCGGCTAGATTGCGCACCATCGTCACACCCCCACCAGGTGGCGGGCGACGAATACGGTGGCCACCGCGAGCACCATGAAAGTCACCGTCGCCACCAGCGAGCGAACCGAAACGCGGGCAATCCCGCAAACGCCATGGCCGCTGGTGCAACCGCCCCCCATGCGGGTGCCAAAGCCCACCGCCAGGCCGCCGAGGATGAGGACCGGCAGCGAATCGCTGATCGTGATGTCGGTGCTGGCGGGCTCGGCGAAACCGTACGCGAGGGCGCCCACGACGAGACCGCCGAGGAAGAAAACACGCCACGCCGAGTCACCCCTGTTGAGCGCCGTCAGCCCCCCGGCAATTCCCGAGACCCCGGCAAGTCGCCCGTTGAGCAGCAAGAGGATCGCCGCCGCGAGTCCGATTAGTACGCCACCAACAAGCGCCGGAATCGGCGCGAAATTTTCCATTGGCCCGCTCCTTAGCGTGAACGCCAAGAATACGGGCGCCGCGATATGTTGTCCAGAAAAAAAGTGGGGTTATTCTATAATCACACGAGTTTTGTGTATATAAGTATGCGGCAGCGGCTAGAGCCGATAGACGGCGGCCGCAGTGTCGTGGAACATCGCCTGCTTCTCGTCATCCGAGAAGTCGGCAAGGATTTCGTAGTAGGCGCCAATCATGCGATCAAAGCTGCCGTAGAGCTTGTCGACCGGGAAGTTCGAACCAAACATGCAGCGGGCCGGTCCGAAGGCATCGATGGAGTGTAGGAAGAAGGGGCGGATGGAATCAGTGGTCCAGTCGTGATCGGTCATCGTGATTCCCGAGAGCTTCATGAACGCGTTCGGACAGGCGGCGACCTCGACGATACCGGCGCGCCACACCTCGAGCGCCTCGGGCGTGCGGTGGATGGGAAAGCCGAGGTGACAGATCACGCTGCGCACATCGGGGTGCTCGCGCATCAGGGCGGCGACCTCGGAGAGTTGGTGATAGTTGACGTTGTGGTCGTAGCTGAGACTGTACTTGGCGAGCATCGGATAGCCCCGCCGCCAGGCCGGCTCGCGCATCAGGTGGGGTCGGTCGGTCAGGCAGAAGCCGGGATCGTCGTCCCAGTTGGCGCACTGCCGGATGCCACGAAAATTGGCGAAGCCGCACTGTTGTTCGAGCACCGATTCGAGGTCGGGCGAGGCGAGATCGGCCTTGCCGACGATGCCGTGCGGCAGCCCATGGGTATCGGCGATTCCCTGTAGCCACCGGGTCTCCCCGATCGGATCGTTGGGGTCCCAGTCGGCCTCTTCGTGCACCATCTTGACGAAGTTATGGCCGCCAAGATCGGCTCGATAGTCATCCACGCCATAGTCGACGAGGAGAGGCGAGAAATCGCCGAGAAGCGCCGATTCCGCCTTTCCGCCACCGCTTACTGCCGAAGGGTGCAGGCTGTAATCGAAGAAGTGGAAGTGCGAATCGATCTTGGGAAGTTCCTTCATTTTCTCTGCTCCTCCACGGCTGCGGAATGGTGCGCGAGGCCGACCAGCGCTGGGGCCTCGGCTGTGATGACGTGAGTGGGTATCTCGGCAAGGTAATCGCTGAATCGGCCCTTGGCCTCGAAGCGGCGGCGAAAGCGGCCGGCATCAAAGGCAGCGCCCAGTTTGGGCACGATGCCGCCGGCGATGAAGACGCCGCCGCGGGCGCCAAAACTCAAGGCAAGATCGCCAGCGGCGGCGCCCAAGACCTCGCTAAACAGACCGACGGCGGCGGCGGCGATCGGATCGCCGGCGGCGGCGGCGGCGCCGATGCTTGCAGGGTCGGGCGCCGGATCGTCGCTCCCGCCAAGGGCGAGGAAACAGGCGAGCAGGCCGGCCCCCGACAACACGCGTTCAAGCGAGACATGGTCATGGCGCGCCCGCAGGTAGTGGAACAGCGCCTGCTCGTCCTCGGTGTGCGCGGCGAAATCTTGATGGCCGCCCTCGCCGGCGATGGGAATCCACGATCCCGCCGCCGGAATCAGGGCCGAGACGCCGAGCCCGGTTCCCGGCCCGATCACCGCCATCGGCGTCTGTGCGACCGGCGATCCCGCCCCTATTGAGCGCAGTTCGCCCGGCCCGAGATACGGCAAGGAAAGCGCCACGGCGGTGAAGTCGTTGACCACGACGAGACGCTCCATCCCGAGCGCGCGGCTGAGGTCGCCGATCGAGAATCGCCACGCGTGGTTGGTCAGCGAAATGGTGTCACCGGTGACCGGCCCGGCAACGGCAAGAAAACCCTGGTCCGGCGGCGCCGGCGAATCCGCCCGCTCGAGGAAGGTCCGCGCCGCCGATTCGATGCCGTCGAAGTCGGCGCACGCGAAGGAGTCGCTGGCGCACAGCGACCCGCCCGCGGCGCACAGGCCAAAGCGTATGTTGGTCGCCCCGACGTCGGCCAAAAGTCGTAGCGGCATTTGCTCGGGCACGGTGCTCACGCGGCCGCCCGTGGGGCCGGCGCCGCGCGCAGCGCGCTAGTGAAACTGTTCCGCCAGGCGTCCAGATCGTAATCGTTGAGTTCGTCCATCATGGCGCGCCAGCGCTCCTGGCGCTCTGCGAGCGGCATCGTGAGGCCGCGCACAATTGCCTCGGCCACGCCCTGGATGTCGTGGGGATTGACGATCAAGGCCGCGGAGAGCTGCGAGGCGGCGCCGGCGAAGCGTGAGAGGACCAGTACTCCAGGATCCTCACCGTCCTGTGCCGCGACGTATTCCTTGGCCACCAGGTTCATGCCGTCGCGCAGCGGGGTCACGAGGCCGATGCGGGCGGCCCGGTACATGCCAGCCAGCGCCTGCTGGCTGTAGGAGCGGTTGAGGTAGCGAATCGGCTCCCAGTCGACGTCGGCGTACGCGCCGTTGATGTGCCCGGTCCTGGTTTCCAGAACGCGACGCGTTGTGCGGTAGCCGGGCACCTTCGAGCGGCTGGGCGGCGCCACCTGCATGAAAACTACCCGGCCGCGGTACTCGGGGAAGGTCTCGAGCAAGCGGGCGAAGGCATCGAGCCGCTCGGCGATCCCCTTGGTGTAGTCGAGCCGATCGACGCCAATGATCATGCTGCGCCCATTGAGACTGCGTTCGACCCCCTGGGCGCGTCGCCGAGTCTCGGGCGAGGCGGCGACGCCGGCGAACCCGTTGGCGTCAATCCCGACCGGAAAGACGCCGAGCCGCAGCGAGCGGTCGAAGGCTTTGGCGGTACCATCGCGCATGATCTTGCCGCCCGCCTCGTGGACCACGTAGTCCTCGAAGCGGCGGCGATCGCCCGCGGTCTGAAAGCCCGCCACGTCGTAGTCGAAGAGCGCGCGCACCAGCTGGTGGTGGGTCGGAACCGCGGCCAAGACCTCGGTGGCGGGAAACGGGATATGCAGAAAGAAGCCGATCGGCGCCCGGCAGCCCTGTTTGCGCAGCGCCCGCGCGAGCGGGATCAGATGGTAATCGTGCACCCACACGAGGTCATCGCGCCGCAGGAGACGCATCAGGTGGCGGGCGAACTGGGCGTTGACGTCGAGATAGATCTCCCACGCTCGGCGGTCGAACTCGCTGAGGTCGAGGCGGTGGTGGAATACGGGCCAAAGCGTATGGTTGGAAAAACGCTGGTAGTAGCCGTCGTAGTCGGCGGCCGTGAGATCGATCGTCGCCTGAGTCATGGTACCGGCGACGGCCATCTTGGGCGCGCGCACGCGGCGCTTGGAAATCTCGCCGCTCCAGCCGAACCACAGACCGCCCGATTCTTTCATCGCCGCCTGAAGGGCCACCGCCATACCACCCACCGCCGGCCCCTGGCCGAGGGGCGCCACCCGGTTGGAGACGACGATGAGCCTGCTCATAGGATGGTTTCCCAGCCCTCGCTCAACTGCATGGCAACGTTGATTACGCCGACGAGCGAATAAGTCTGGGGGAAGTTCCCCCACAGCTCGCCATTAGTGGGATCGATATCCTCGGAAAGGAGCCCCAGGTGGTTCCGGGACTCCAGCATGCGGCCAAATATTTCCCGGGCCTCGTCGATCCGCCCCAAGCCTACCAGAACCTCGATATACCAGAAAGTGCAGATGTTGAACGCGTTCTGCGGCCGGCCGAGATCGTCGGCGGCGACGTAGCGCATCAGGTGATCACCGCGCCGCAAAACCTTCTCCATAGCGGAAACGGTCGAGGCAAATCGCTCGTCGGTGGGGTGCAAGAATCCGACCTCGGACATCAGCAGGAGCCCGGCATCGAGATCGTCGCCGTCGAAACTCTCGGCGAAGCTCGCGAGCTCGGGGTTCCAAGCCCGGTCCAGGATCTTGCCGCGCACCTGATCGGCGCGATCGCGCCACAATGCGCCCCGCTGATCGAGACCGAGGTGGGTGGCGATCTTGGCCAAGCGGTCGCATGCGGCCCAGCATAGGACGCTCGAGGAGGTATGCACGCGCGCACGGCTGCGCAGCTCCCACATGCCGGCGTCGGGGACATCGTGAAGGCGAAACGCGTGCTCGCCGGCCGCCTCGAGGCGTTCGAAGTCGTCGCGACCCGCGGGGCGAACCAAGCGCCGATCGAAGAAGGCCTGGGTCGCGGCGCAGACGACGTGGCCGTAGGTGTCGTGCTGCATGTGCTCGAAGGCCTGATTGCCGACCCGCACCGGCCCCATGCCGCGGTAGCCCGACAGCGAGGTGACCTCGCGTTCGACGAGACGCGATTCGAGCGCGATGCCATACACCAGCTGGAGCGCGCCGCCGTCGGTGAC
>CAYUNL010000111.1:0-9042 GCA_964446055.1 uncultured Alphaproteobacteria bacterium
AGGCGTGGCCTACGAGAAGGCGGCGGCGATCTGCGAGGACGACGTCGCGACCTGCCGCGCCATCGGCGAACATGGGCTCGGCCTGATCGAGACGGCGTGGGAGCGGCGCGGGCGCAGCGGTGCGGTCAACGTCTTGACCCACTGCAACGCCGGCTGGCTTGCCACCGTCGACTGGGGCACCGCGTTGGCGCCGGTCTACCTTGCGCACGATCGCGGCCCGCCGGTCCACGTCTGGGTCGACGAGACCCGGCCGCGTGGCCAGGGCGCGGCGTTGACGGCCTGGGAACTCGGCTGCCACGGCGTGCCGCATACCGTGATCGCCGACAACGCCGGCGGCCACCTGATGCAGCGCGGGTTGGTCGATTGCTGTATCACCGGCAGCGACCGCACCACGGCGCGGGGCGATGTCTGCAACAAGATCGGCACCTACCTCAAGGCCCTGGCCGCCCACGACAATCGTGTGCCGTTCTATGTCGCGCTGCCGCACTCGACCATCGACTGGGCGGCCGACGATAGCTTCACCGACATTCCGATCGAAGAGCGTGCGCCCGAAGAGGTGACCACCATCACCGGCCGCACCGCGACCGGTGCCGTCGAGACGGTGACGATCGCGCCCGAGGGTGCCGCCGCGTCCAACCCCGCCTTCGACGTGACGCCGGCGCGCCTGGTAAGCGCGCTGATCACCGAACGCGGCGTCTGCGAGGCAAGCGCCGAAGGGCTTGCATCGCTCTACCCCGAACGCTGAGCTTCTAACCGGCGTGCCCATGTGAGGAGCGGATATGCGCTACGAACTTTACTATTGGCCCTCGATCCACTATTGGCCCTCGATCCAGGGCCGCGGCGAATTCGTGCGATTGGCCCTGGAGGAGGGCGCGGCCGAGTATGTCGATGTGGCGCGTGCGCCGGAACCGGGGGGCGGCGTGCCCGCACTTCTTCGCTTCCTTGACGGCGAAACGATACCGCACCCGCCCTTTGCGCCGCCCTTCCTTCGGGCGGGCAAGCGGGTTATCGGTCAGACTGCGAACATCCTTCTGTTCCTGGCGCCTCGTCATGGCCTGGTAGCCGCGAGCGAGGCGGGACGGCTGTGGGCACATCAGCTGCAGCTGACAATCGCCGACCTCGTCCTCGAGGCCCACGACACCCATCACCCGATCTCGGTCGGCCTGGGTTACGAAGAGCAGCGTCGCGAGGCGCGACGACGCGCCGCCGATTTCGTGGCCTCACGCGCGCCGAAGTATCTCGAGTACTTCGAGCAAGTGCTGCTTCGCAGCGACCGGTATCTAACCGGAAACCGGCTGAGCTATCCCGATCTTTCGCTGTTTCAGGTCGTTGCCGGGCTGCGCTACGCGTTCCCACGCGCGACGGCCCGCCTGGAGAAAGACCGTCCACGGATCGTCGCGTTGCACGATCGGGTAGCGGCGCGCCCGCGCATCGCCTCGTATCTAGCCTCGGAGCGCCGGATTCCGTTCAATCGGCAGGGAATCTTCCGTCACTACACGGCACTTGACGCCCAGGCCTAGCCGTTAGGCGCTGGAGCGGAAGCGCAGGACGTCGCCGTCCCGTACGGGGTAGCCGCGGCCTTCGAGGCGCATGAGCCCGGCCTCGCGGGCACCGGCCTCGCCGCCCGCCGCGACGTAGTCCTCAAAGCCAATGGTTTCGGCGCGGACGAATCCGCGCGCGAAATCGGTATGCACCACGCCGGCCGCGGCCGCGGCGGTCGTACCCTCGGCCACCGTCCAGGCGTGGGCTTCGTTCTGGTTGGCGGTAAAGAAGGTGATCAGCCCGAGCATGGCATAGCCTGCGCGCACCAGGCGGGCGAGGCCCGGCTCCTCGATTCCCGCATCGGATAGGAAATCCGCGCGCAGCACCGCATCATCGAGCATCGCGACTTCGGCCTCGAGCGCCGCCGATAGGACCAGTGAGGCGAGACCGTGGGACTCGGCCCAGGCCTCGGCCTGGGCCGAGAACGGGTTGCCCGAGCCGGCGTGCGCCTCATCGACGTTGCCCACGATGATCGCCGGCTTGGCGGTGAGCAGCCCAAGGTCCGCGAACCGAGCCGCGTCTTGCGCCAACTCTGGCGCCACGCTGCGCGCCGGCGCCCCGTCCCCGAGCACCGCCCTTACGCGCTCGACGAGTGCGAGCGATGCCTTGGCTTCCGGATCACCGCCACGCTCCTTCTTGACCAAGCGTTCGGCGGCGCGCTCCAGCGCCTCGAGGTCGGCGAGCATGAGCTCGGTCTCGACAACCTCGGCGTCCGATTGCGGGTCTATGATGCCGCTCGGATGGCTCACGTCCGCGTCCTCGAAGCAGCGCACCACGTGCACGATGGCATCGACCTCGCGGATGTGGGCGAGGAAGCGGTTGCCGAGCCCGGCGCCTTGGCTCGCGCCCTTCACCAAACCCGCGATATCGACGAAGCCGAGGCGGGTCGGCACGATCTGCGCCGATCCGGCGAGCCGCGCCAGCGCCTCGAGCCGGGCGTCCGGCACCGCCACCCGGCCGACGTTGGGCTCGATGGTGCAGAAGGGATAGCTTTCCGCCTCGGCCGAGCGGCTCGCGGTGAGCGCGTTGAAGAGCGTCGATTTGCCGGCGTTGGGCAGGCCGACGATGCCGCAGTCGAATCCCATGCCCGGCGATCCTAAGAGCGAAGCTCGAAAAAGTAACCTCAAACACGAAGTTCACGAAGGGCACGAAGGCGCAAGGGCACAAAGGGATCCAATCTAGATAACTACTGGTTTCCAGTATTACTTCGTGTCCTTCGTGCCTTCGTGTTCAAGAATATCTTTTGTCGGTTGCGGAGGCTTGGGCGGCGGTGGATTCAGGATCAGCGCGACCTTGGTCATGAATCCGGGATCGTCGCCGAGCGCCAACAGGGGTGCGCCCTCGACCAGCGCCTCGATCAGCGGCCCCAGCCACGCCGCGTCGGCCTTGGCGAAGTCGCTGAGGACGTAGGGCATGACGTCGTCGCGGTAGCCCGGATGGCCGATGCCGATACGCACCCGCCGGAAATCGGACGCGAACCGCGAATCGATATCGCGCAGGCCGTTGTGGCCGGCGGTGCCGCCACCGCGCTTGACCCGGACCTTACCGGGGCTGAGGTCGAGTTCGTCGTGGAAGACGATCACCGAGCTGGGCGCCAGCCGGTAGTAGTGCACGGCGGCTTCGACCGCTTGGCCGGAGCGGTTCATATAGGTTCGCGGCCACAGCGCAAGCGTCCGCTTGCCGCCCAGGAGCCCTTCGCGAACCGCGCCGTGGAAACGCCGCCGTTCCCGCCCGAAGCCATAGTGGAGCGCGATCGCTTCCAGCGCCATGAAGCCAACGTTGTGCCGGTTACTCGCGTGTCGGCGGCCCGGGTTTCCCAGGCCGACGAGGAGCAGCATCCCCGGAGCCTAGTTCCTTGACTCGGGCTTCTTGGCTTCCTCGGCCGGCTTCTCGCCTTTCTCGCCCTCGGCGCCCTCTTCGCCCTCGAGTGCTTCCTCGCCCTCGAGGCCTTCCTCGCCCTCGAGGTCTTCCTCTTCCTCGACCTCTTCCTCGACATGGACCGTCGGTGCGGCGATCGTGGCAATGGTGAAGTCGCGGTCGGCGACGGTCGGTTCGGCCCCTTCGGGCAGAGCGATGCTCGAGATGTGCACGCTGTCGCCGATGTCGAGGCCATCGAGGCTGATGACGATACTCTCGGGGATGGCATCGGCACGCACCCGCATCTCGATCCCATGGCGGACGATGTTCAAGACCCCGCCGCGCGTGAGTCCGGGCGATTTCTCTTCGTCCACGTAGATGGTGGGAACCGTGATGGTGACTAGGGAATCGGCGCTCAGACGTAGGAAATCGATGTGCAGCGGACGCTCCGAGACCGGATCGCGCTGGATCTCGCGGGGCAGCACGAGCGTGGTCTCGCCGTTGATCTTGAGATCGCAAAGCCGGTTCGCGAAGCCGCCGGACTCGATGGCGCGGCCGAGCTCCCTGGCGCCTATGGTTACCATGATCGGCTCTGCGCCGGCGCCGTACACGATGCCGGGAATGCGGCCCGCCCGGCGCGCCGCGCGCGCGGCGCCGCGCCCTTGGGCGCTACGCGGCTCGGCGGCGATGGCTAATGACTCTGGCATTTCCTCACTCCTTTAGAACAGATTGCCGACCTCGGCGCGCCGGTGTCAATCGAACAAGCTCGACACCGAGCGTTCTTCCGATATCCGGCTCATCGCCTCGGCCATCAGGGCGGCGATCGAGATGTGGCGGATGTTGCGGGCGACGCGTACCGCTTCGGAGGCGAGGATGCTGTCGGTAATCACCAGGCGCTCTAGCGCCGAGGACGCGACCCGAGCCACGGCGCCGCCCGACAGCACTCCGTGAGTCACATAGGCGACGACCGAAGCGGCGCCGGCCTCGGCCAGCGCGTCGGCTGCGTTGCAAAGCGTTCCCGCCGAATCAACGATATCGTCGACCAGTATGCAGCGCCGGCCATCGACGTCGCCGATGATGTTCATGACCTCGGAGACACCGGCGTGCTCGCGTCGCTTGTCGATGATGGCGAGCCCCGCCTGCAGCCGCTTGGCGGCGCCGCGGGCGCGGATCACTCCACCCACGTCCGGCGATACCACCAGCAGATTGTCGTCGGGGTAGTTCTCGATGATGTCCTTGGTAATCACCGGCGCCGCGAACAGGTTGTCGGTCGGAATGTCAAAAAAGCCCTGAATCTGCCCCGCGTGCAGCTCCAGCGTGAGTACTCGGTCGGCGCCTGCCTTGGTGATCAGGTTGGCCACCAGCTTGGCCGAGATCGGAGTGCGCGGTCCGGGCTTGCGGTCCTGCCGGGCGTAGCCGAAGTAGGGAAGAACCGCTGTAATGCGGCGCGCCGAGGCGCGCCGCAGTGCGTCGATCGAGACCAAGAGCTCCATCAAATTGTCGTTCGCCGGATATGAGGTCGATTGGATGACGAAGACATCCTCGCCGCGGACGTTCTCCAAGACCTCGACGAACACCTCCATGTCCGCGAAGCGGCGGATGCTGGCGTTCGTCAGCGGCAGATTGAGAGCGGTGGCGATGGCTTCGGCAAGGGGCGGATTGCCGTTGCAGGCGACCACCTTCATCATCTCATCCTACGTCGTCACGGGAACCGGGCCGCGCCTTGCGCTGCCGGCGCGGAATGTATCCCAGACTTCAAGTGCTGTAAACGGAGACCGCACTCATGCGATGACGCAGGTGGCCACCAGGACCACGAACATCATCACCGCGAAAATCAGCAGGTAGGGCATCGCCTCGCGGGCTCAGGATCGGCTGCGGAGAACGATGGCCGAGAGCTGCCGACCGTAGTCGGTCTCGCCGCGGAGCGTGGCGCGGCGGTAGCTGAAGAAGCGGTGAGCGTCGGCGCAGGTATCGGCGGTAATTCGCGCGATCTCGCCGATCCCGAGCGCGGCCAGCCGGCCGGCAACGAAGCCGGTGAGGTCGAAACGCTGATGCCCGGCCCGCGCCGCGGGGACGAAGAACTCGGCGTTGGCGGTGTCGGCATCGAGGAACCGGGCCGGGAACTCGGGGCTAACCTCGTAGGAGTCTTTGCCGATGCACGGTCCGATTGCCGCCGTCGTGTGTCCGGCATCGGCGCCGGCGGCGATCATGGCCGCGAGCGCCGCCTCGATCACGCCGCCGAGCGCGCCTCGCCAGCCGGCATGGACCGCACCGATCACGCCGGCCTCGGGGTCGGCCAGCAGCACCGGCGCACAATCGGCGGTCAGTATGCCGAGCGCCAGCCCCGGTACCCTGGTCACCAGCGCGTCGGCCTCGGCTCGCCGGTCGTCCGTGGGGGGAGCGTCGAGCACGGCAACGCGCGCCGAGTGGGTCTGTACGAGCGTGCACAGTCGCCCGGCGGGCTGGCCCATCGCGGCAAGGGCGAGGGCGCGGTTCTCGACCACGCGCGCGGGCGCATCGGCGGTGCCGAAGCCGCAGTTGAGCGAGGCGTAGATTCCTGCCGAGACCCCGCCCTCGCGGGTGAAGAAGCCATGATCGACGCCCGGCACCGCCGCCAACGAATCGCTCGCGATCATCGTGGGGGCTCGAACCCGGCGGGCGTCGTCAGATCGGGGTGGGCGATGGCCAAGACCTTGAACAGACTGCCCATCTGTGCGGGATCGGTCAACCGCTCGGCGCCCGAGCGGAGTGCTTCGGCTTCGGCGAGCGCGCAGCCCTTGGTCAGGGCCGCGATGCGCTCGCGAATCCCGAGCGCGGCAAGGAACCGGCCCTGCTCGAGGGGGCCGTAGGCCGCGGCACCGGCCCCCTCCGCGGCCGCAGCCAGTGCAACGAAATCGACCCGCGCCGAGAGATCCGCCGCGCCCGGCGATTCCAAGACGTCGTGGCCGCGGTGGCGTCGCACCGCCTGGAGCGTTTCCCCCGCGCCTGGTTGGGTGGTGCCGTAGTCCACGATAAGCGCCGCACCCCCGAAGGACACGACCCGTGCCCCGATATCGTGGGCAAGCACGCGGCCCGCCGGACAGATCTCCGCCACGCTGCCGATCGCTGCGTCCGCAAGCTCGCCGCTCAAGGAGCCGGCCACGGGATCGGGCGCGAGGACGAAGCGGAGCGTGGATCCATCCCCGGTAAGGCCGACGCAGCGCTCGCACCAGCCCGCGGCCGTGCGATGGAACTGGCGGATCGGGAGTGCGTCGAAGAGCTCGTTGGCGATGACCAGGAGCGGGCCGTCGGGAATCTCGTCGAAACGGTGATGCCAGACCGCCGCGGCGCCGGCCAGAGCCCGCCGCTGGGCTGCACGCAAGGGCTCGCTGAGCTCGACCAAATGCAGCGCCGCGGCAGCCCTGAAATCGGGCACGATTGCCGCCGCCCGCAGCGCATCGGCCATCAAGGTTCCCCGGCCGGGGCCGAGTTCGACCAAGTGCACGCGGCTGGGGCGGCCCATCGTCTCCCAAGTGCTGGCGCACCACAGACCGATGAGCTCGCCGAAGGCCTGACTGATCTCGGGCGCCGTGATGAAATCGCCATCGCGGCCGATGGGATCGCCGCTCGCGTAGTAGCCATAGCGCGGATTGTTGAGCGCCTCGGCCATGTACTGGGCCACACTCAGGGGCCCTTGGCTGCGGATCAGGGCCGCGAGATGGCGGCCGAGCGCATTCATCACGCCGCGGCGCGGCGGGCGCGCAGCACCAGATAGAGGCCCAAGAGAACCATCGGCCCAGACAAGAGCTGTCCCATGGTGGCGCCGTTCCAGAGGTAGCCGATGTTCGCATCGGGCTCGCGAAAGAGCTCGCCCACGATGCGCAACAATCCATAGCCGGCGACGAAGACACCCGTCAGCAGACCGGGGTGTGCGCGGACGCCGGGCCGGCGCAACAGCAACCACAGCACCACGAACAGGACCAACCCCTCGAGCCCCGCCTCGTAGAGCTGGCTTGGGTGGCGCGGCAGCTGGCGCTCGTCGTTGCCGAAGATCATCGCCCACGGGACCTCGCTCGGGCGTCCCCAGAGCTCGCCGTTGACGAAGTTGGCGAGGCGGCCGAAAAACAGCCCAATCGGCGTCGCGCAGGCGATCAGGTCGGCCATCGCCAGTACCGCGAGCTTGCGGCGCAGCGAGAACCAGACGATGGCCACCGCCATCCCCAGCAGTCCGCCGTGAAATGACATGCCGCCGCGCCAGATGTAGAGGATTTCGACGGGACGGGCGGCGTAGTGATCGAGGTTGTAGAATAAGACCGAGCCCAGACGACCGCCGATCACGACGCCGAGCGCCGCCCAGACCAGGAAATCGTCGACCTCTCGCTGCGAAACCGGCGATTCGGCGGCGCGCGCGAGCCACACCACGTAGCGCCAACCCAGCACCAGGCCGACGACGTAGGCGATGCCGTACCAGCGGATCGCCAACGGCCCGATTCCGAAGGCAACCGGGTCGAGATCGATGATGGGGTACGCGATCGCGGGGACGAGCTGCAGCACCGAGGACTCCTGGCCCGGTTATAGGTCCGAGCCAGGGTGCGAGCAAGCCGCCAGCCTTGCCCGCCGCTCACGTTTTCGCCATAACCACAGCACCAACCGGCGAGGGAATCATGCAAACCGAAAACAGACTCATCGACGATTTGGCGAAGATCGCGACCAGCGCGCTCGGCTCGCTGAAGGGTGCGCGGGACGAGATGGAGGTACGACTGAAGGACCAGCTCGAGCGCATCATCCACGGTATGGACCTGGTGCGGCGCGAGGAATTCGAGGTCGTGCGCGCGATGGCGGCCAAGGCGCGGGCCGAGAACGAGGCGCTGGCCAAGCGAATCGCGGCCTTGGAGCCGAGGCTCAAGGCCAAGTCACGGCGCGCCGCCAAACCGGCGGCCCGGGCCAAACCGGCAGCGCGCGCCAAGCCCGCGGCGAAATCCAAGGCCAAGCGGGCCGCCAAAGGCACCAAGGCGGGCGCGAAGAAGGCGACGCGGCGCACGAGCAGCCGACGCTAGAGTGCGACCGCGGGGCGCACAAACGGGGAGGAAGACATGGCTGAGGGCATCGTGCTCGTGGGCTACGGCAACATGGGCGGCGCGTTGGCCCGCGGCTGGTGCGAGCGCGGGATCGCCACCGCCGATATCACCGTGGTCGATCCCGCCGAGGCGCAGGCTGGCGCGGCGCGCGCGGCGGGACTTCACGCCCTGAGTGGGGCGGACGAGCTGGACGCCGCGCTGGCGCCTGCCTGCGTCGTTTTCGCGGTCAAACCGCAGGTCATGGATGGCGTGGTGCCGGAGTACGGTCGTTTCAGCGGCAGCGGCGCCGTCTTCCTTTCGATCGTGGCGGGCAAGACGCTGGCCTCGTTGCAGGCCGCGCTCGGCAGCGCCGCGGCGGTGGTCCGGGCCATGCCCAATCTGCCGGCCACCGTGGGCCGAGGTATGAGCGTCGCCTGCGCCAACCAGGCGGTGAACGAGACCGGCCGCACCACCTGTAGCGAACTGCTGGCCGCGGTCGGCGAGGTGGCGTGGGTCGAGGACGAAGCGCTCTTGGACGCGGTCACCGCGGTTTCGGGCTCGGGGCCGGCGTACGTGTTCTTGCTCATCGAGTGTCTGGCCGCCGCCG
>CAYUNL010000112.1:0-8780 GCA_964446055.1 uncultured Alphaproteobacteria bacterium
AGGTAGGTGTTCTCGTCGATCTCCTTCATGTCCAGGCCATAGCTGAGGAACCGGGCGTCGACGTCGAATCGCTCCAAGACCGAATCGTCGGGAAGCGCGAGCTGGCCGGTCGTGGACATGACCTCCGTCTCGTGCATAAGCCCGAGGTGTTGCTTAAGACGCTCGTAGGCCTCGAGCGTTATCGACGAGGCACCGGTCGAACCGAAGTCGATGGGAACGCGGTCGGCCTCTTCACGAGCGAGCGCTGCCAGAATCCTGTCCCTGTGTGTCCAGCTCATTGCACTACCTCCAAGGCCCCCGCGGTCAGGCGACGCGGAACTCCTCGATCGCTTTCTCGTTGAGCGTGATGCCAAGGCCGGGCCGGTCGGGAAGCGCCATGGTGCCGTCGACCACCGGATACTCGTCGAGAACGAGGTCGGTCCGGATCCGGGTGTCGCAAAGCTCGGGCGGCAGGAACTCGATGTACTCGCAGGCGTGGGAGATCGCCGCCAAGTGCATCGAGGCGGCGATGCCGATGGCCGTCTTCCAGCAATGCGGCACCACGGTCAGGCCGCGGTCGCGAGCTTCCACCGCCACCCGGCGGGCCTCGGTCAGCCCGCCGACCCGGCCCACGTCGGGCTGCACCACGTCGAGCGCGTCGCGGTCCATCAGCTCGCGAAATTCGAAGCGGCTGTTCAACAGTTCGCCCGCGGCGACCCGGATCGGCGAGGCCGCGGTGAGCTTGGTGTAGCCCTCGTAGTCGTCGACCCTGAGCGGGGTCTCGACGAAATAGATGTCGCTCTCCTCAAGCTTGGCGAAGACGTTGAGCGCGCTCTTCCAGTCGCCCCAGCAATAGAGCACGTCGAGCATCAACGTCATGTCGGGGCCGACCGCCTGGCGGCACGCCTCGACGATGCGCACGATCTCGTCGTCGTCGTCGACGCTGATCGAGTGGTGGGTGAACGGCCCCTTGACAAGCACCTCCAGTTTGGCCGCCTTGAAGCCAAGGTCACGGGCGGCAACCGTCCGCTCGACCAGGCTCTTGGTGTAATCGGGGATGTTGTCACCCTCGGGCAGGAGTGAGGCGTAGGGTGTGATCCGCTCGTGCGCCGCGCCTCCCATCAAGCGCCAGCAGGGCTGGTTCTCGATCTTGCCGCACAGGTCCCACAGCGCCATGTCGATGGCCCCGATCGCGCATATCCCGAGGCCCCGCCGCCCGGTCATCAACGATCCGGCGTAAAGCTTTTCCCAGATCCGCTCGACGTCGCGCGGGTCCTCGCCGATCAGCATCTCGGTCAGCCCCTGACCGATCTGGTGGGTACCCTGCGCCTCGATCATCGCCTTGGCGACCCACGGGTTGGTGTCGGTCTCGCCGACTCCAACCAGTCCCTCGTCGGTGTGGATTCTCACCACCAGGTCGTCTTGCGCCGAGGAGTTCGCGTCGGTCCGATAATCGGGGATGACGAGGACGATGCACTCGATCTCGGTGATCTTCATACCCTGGGGCTCCCACTTCAGTGGGGGGATACCGTAACGGACACAGTAGCGGTTGAGAAGTGCGCCGTAGCCGCCTAGCCTGCTTCCCAACGACGATCATTTTGGGAGGTTCGTCATGGCTGGTCGACTGGAGGACCGCGTCGCCATCGTCACCGGCGCCGCGAGCGGCATCGGCTACGGCATCGCCACGCGCCTGATCGCCGAGGGCGCCAACGTCGCCATCGCCGACATCAACGTCGCGGGGGCAGAGCAAGCCGCGGCCGAACTCAACGCCGGCACCGGGGAGCGTGCGGTCGCGATCGCCACGGACATCGGTGAGCGCGACTCCATAGAGAAAATGGTGGCCGCGGTCGAAGGGCTCTGGCATCGGCTCGACATTGTGGTCAACAACGCCGCGCTCCAGGATCCGACGCCCTTCGAAGACCTCGACTACGAACTCTACCGCGCCGTGCTGCGCGTCGACATCGATGGCGCGCTCCTTACGACACTCGCCGCCGTCGCACTCCTGGCCCAGAGCCCGTGCCCGCGAATCGTGAATATCTCCTCCATCCAGGGCTTGACCCCCTGGCCGGACGCGGTTGCCTACGCCGCGGCCAAGGGTGGACTGATCAACCTGACGCGCGCTCTAGCCATCGAACTCGCACCGCGCGGCATCCTCGTCAACGCCATCGCACCCGGATTCGTCGACACTCCCGCCGCCGTCATGGCCGACGGCGTCCACGAGCACCAAACCCAGTGGTTCAAAGACGTCTACATAAAGTATGGGAAGATCCCGGCTGGCCGGCCGGGGCAGCCCGCCGACATCGCCGGCCCGGCGCTGTTCCTGTGCTCTGAGGACTGCGCCTATATGACCGGCCAGATACTCTCGGTCGACGGCGGCATTACGGCCACGTTCTAGGGCGATCCGCCGTCTCGCCCTTCCATAGCCAGCGGTGATGGACCGACCGCACGAGATGTTCGAGGCCAAGGGCGTCCTCAAGGACGTGTTCGGCTACGATTCCTTCCGCGACGGACAGGAGCAAGTGGTCGCAGCGCTGCTCGAGGGGTCCAACGTGCTCGCGGTGATGCCGACGGGCTCGGGAAAATCGCTATGCTTTCAGATTCCGGCGCTTCTCGGCGGTGGTCTAACGGTCGTCGTCTCGCCCCTGGTGGCGTTGATGGAGGACCAGATCGCTGCGCTCCGGCTCGCCGGCGTGCCAGCCGAGACCATCAATTCGTCGCGCGACCGCGAAACCAATGCCGCCAGCTGGCGGCGGGTTGCCGCGGGTGAGGCGCGCCTACTTTACATCGCCCCCGAGCGCATGATGACCGAGCCCATGCTGCGCGCGCTCGGCCGCCTGCCGTTGCGCCTCAACGTCGTCGATTAGGCGCACAGCATCTCGCGTTGGGGGCCGGCGTTCCGCCCTGAATACGAGGCGCTCGCGCTCCTCGGCGAGCGCTTCCCCGGCGTCGCGATCGCGGCGTTCACCGCTACCGCGGATCAGCCGACGCGAAGCGACATCTCGGCCAAACTGTTCACCGGCGAGGCCAAGGTCTTCGTCTCCGGCTTCGACCGCCCCAACATCCGCCTTAGGGTCGAGATGCGGCGCCAGTGGAAGCGCCAGCTCTGCGAGTTCGTGCTGCCGCGCGCCAGCCAAAGCGGCATCGTCTACTGTCTGTCGCGCAAGAAGACCGAAGCCGTGGCGGCGCTGCTGAACGAAAGCGGTATTCGTGCGCTCGCCTATCACGCCGGCATGGACAAGCACGCGCGCGGCGCCAGTCAGGACGCGTTCATGACCGAACCGGGCGTGGTAATGGTGGCCACCATCGCCTTCGGGATGGGCATCGATAAACCCGACGTGCGCTACGTCTTCCACACCGACCTGCCTGCCAACCTCGAGGCCTACTACCAGGAGATCGGCCGCGCCGGGCGCGACGGCGCCCCGGCCGATGCACACATGCTCTATGGCCTCGACGACATCCGCATGCGCCGCGCCTTTATCGAAGGCGAAGGCGGCGATGAGGCGCACCGGCGGCGCGAGCACAAGCGTCTCGACCTGCTGATCGCCTATTGCGAATCGCCCGAGTGCCGCCGTCAGGCACTGCTCAGCTATTTCGGCGAGGACGCGGCGCCGTGCGGCAATTGCGACGTGTGCAATGATCCGCCATTGGTCGAGGACGGCACCCTCGTCGCGCGAAAGGCGCTCTCCGCCGTACACCGCACCGGGCAGCGGTTCGGCGCCGCGCACCTGATCGACGTGTTGCGCGGCGCCGACACTGAAAAAGTCCGTGCAACCGGCCACGACCGCCTGCCGACCTACGGAAAGGGCGAGGACATCGCCAAGGACGAGTGGCGCTCGATCCTTCGCCAACTCGTCGCAACCGGCTTCCTGCGACTCGACGTCAAGGGCCACGGCGGACTGAGCATCACCGCACGGGGCCGCGAGCTACTGCGTGGCGAGGAGGCGTTCCACTACCGCAAGGACACGCGGCCCCCATCCAAGAAAGCGGCGCCCAAGCCCGGTTCGCCCCAAGCCGAGCTGTCCGAATCGGAGGGCGCACTGTTCGACGCCCTGAAAGAGCGGCGCATGGCGCTCGCCCGCGAGCGTGGCGTTCCGGCCTACGTAATCTTCCCCGACCGGGCCCTCGCCGATATGGCGCGGCGCAGGCCCGTCAGCAAGATCGAGTTCGCCCAGGTCCACGGCGTCGGCGCCGCCAAGCTCCGCGACTTCGCCGCCCCCTTCCTCGCCACCATCGCCGAGCACGCAGGAGAGACGCGCTAGGGTCTATTTGAAGAGGGCCCGGACGGTCCTCATCGGCAGGAGCAAGCGGTCGCGCCGCTCGGGAAACGGCATGAAGTTGAAGTGGCGGTAGAAGCGCCACGCCTCGTTATCGATGGCGTCTACCACAACCGCCGCAGCGGCGATCTCCGCGGATTGAACGAGCGACCGATACAAGGCGTCCATCAGGAGGGCTTCACCGAGGCCCTGTCCGCGATGACGCCGATCGAGACCGAGACGGCCCAGGAGCGTGGCGGGAATGCTCGGACAATGCGGGAGTCGCCGGGCCACGACCTCCGGCAAATCGCCGAGATCGATAGCGAAGGCGGAGAGCGTGTAGTAGCCGAGGACATCTGTGCTCCCAGGCACTCTCACCAGGACGAACGGAGCGGCCACGCGGCGGCGGGCGTCTTGGCTCGCTTGGTTTCTCAGATAGAGGTCGAGGGCCTCTTTGCCACACGTGAACTCAGCGCGGTCGTGGTCTTTGCGCAGCGGCTCGATGACCCACGTCGCCAGGTCGCCGCTGTCCTCCATCTACGGAGCCATCGTTCCCTTGTACCGTCTCGCGGCCCTGCGAAGCCGCCTGCCGGGCGCAGGCGGATCAAGGAGGGCGGTCACAAAGGCCTCACGGTCACGGCCGCTCAGGGTCATCACCTCATGCTCGCGCACCATTCGCGACGCGACTTCGTGGGCGCTGCCGATCACGAAGTCGGTCACGGAGCGGCCCGCGAGCGCGGCGGCACGCTTGAAGAGCTCCTTCTGGTCCACGCTGATCCGTGCCTCGAAACGTGCCGTCTTGGCGGACCGTTGGTCGGGCGTGTCGTCGGCGTGTGGCGCGCTCATGAGCAACCTCCCCTCTTCTCGGGCCATACCGTACGGTAATATGCCGTACTGACCAAGGTATGTGTGGTAACTCACTCAGGGTCAAGGCCACGCCACGGGCTCGAACGTGACCCAGGCCGAGATGCTCTCGCCCGGCGCGAGGACGCGGATGCCGGTCCCCGCCACGCCGCGCGAGAAGTGGTTGATGGCATCGGCAATGTTGCTCACCGGCTCGACGCAGAAGTAGGGGCGATCGTCGGGGGTCCACAGACATAGGTGCTCGAGCGGCAGCCCGGCGGTCATGACGACGCCGACACCGCGGCCCGGCCAAGCAATGGTGGCGCGGTGCTTCCAGCCCGAATACAGGACCTCGAAGGGCTTGGCGTCGAGCACCCTGGCGGCAGAAAAATTCCACTCCGGCGGCACCGCACCTGCGTCCGGCGGTCCCGGACCCGCCTCGCGCACACCCTCGGCCGTCAATTCCAGCGTCGAATCGGCGGTGCGGTCGAAATAGGGGTGAAGCCCGGTGCCCGCCGGCATGTCCGCATCCCCGGTGTTCGTCACCGCGACCTCGACGCGCAAGGACTGGGGGGCGAGCGCGAAGCTCTCGCGCGCCCGGTAGCGGAAGGGAAACCCCTCGCCGCCGGGGTGATCGAATTCGAGCACGACCGCGCGCTCGCCCTGCTCCACCGCGTGCCATTCCGAAATCCAGCCCTCGCCATGGACCGGCACCGGCTCCCAGGGGTGGTTGAGCGGTAGCGGCCACTCTTTGCCGGCGAAGGCAAGGCCGCCTCCCTGCACGTCGCCCCAATAGGGTGCGAGTGGGAAACACCCCATGCCTTGGGGCTCGCGGTCGGTGATGTACTGGGCGGTGGCGGCGTGCAGCAGGTCATGTTTCTGGCCCGCGTGCTGCCAGCGAAACGCCGCGATCGAGCCGCCGCACGGCGGACAAATCTCGACGCTCAGATCGCCCGCCTGCAGTGCGATGATGTCGCTCATGCCCCGCATGATAGCAGCGTTTCTGGTAGACTCCGCGGCGCATCGGGGAGGACCACGTTGCAGAAGCTGCTGGTTTATCAATCGACGTGGGCGATGGAGCGCCGGCGGCCCGACGGCTTGGAATGGTCGCTCGAAGAGCAACTCGAGATGATCCGTGATGCCGGCTTCGACGGCGTCGCGATGGACGTCCAGGCCGACCTCGGCTACGCCAAGACGGTCGACGCATTCTTGCGCGCACACGGAATGACTTGCATGTCGGAAACCTACCCCGACACCCTCGACGAGCTCGAAATGGTCATCGAGCGCGTCGCCGGGCTCGAGGCCACAGACCACATCAACGTCCTGCCCGGTCCACGCCCCCACACGGTGGCCGAGTGCATCCCATTCCTCGAGGGCGTGCGCCGCCTGGCCGAGGGCGCGAGTGTGCCGGTATTCGTCGAAACCCACCGCAACTTCATGACCACCGATCTCTTCTTCACCCTGCAGCTCCTGGATTGCTTTCCCGACCTCCGGCTCACCGCCGACCTCTCGCACTATGTCGTCGGACGCGAGTTCGGCTGGCCGATCGAGGAGCACAACCACGCGCTGATGCACCGCATCCTCGAGAACGCCTGGGCGCTGCACGGCCGGGTCGCCAGCCGCGAACAGGTGCAGATTCAGATCAGCTTTCCCCACCACAAGGAATGGCTTGACTTGTTCATGGGCTGGTGGGAGTACGGCATTCGAAACTGGCGCCAGCGTGCGCCCGCCCATGCGACGCTCACCTTTACCTGCGAACTCGGGCCGAGGGAGTATGCGATCACCGGCCCCGACGGCTACGAACTCTCCGACCGTTGGCAGGAAGCGCAGACGCTCAAGGACATGATCCGCGAGGTGTGGCAACGGGTCGAGGGCGAAGAGGCAAAGGAGGCAAACAATGGCTGAACGGAAGTTCCCGGCCCAGGGCAAGGCCTGGGCCGAGGTCAAGGCGGCGATGGAGGCGGCCAAGGCCGACGACTCTCACTGGTATTCGCAACGCGCCTTTCGGGGCGGCAGCTATTTTGCCGGCGAGGAGGTGACCGCGGTCGCCAACCAGGCCTACCAGCTCTACATCAACACCAACGCGCTGTTCGCCAATCTCGCCTTCCCCAGCCTCGTCCGCTACGAGGCCGATCTCGTCGCCATGCTGCTGGAGATGATGAACGCGCCCGAGGGCGCCATCGGCAGCCTCACCGTCGGCGGCACCGAGAGCATCTTGATGGCGGTCAAGACCGCGCGCGACTGGGCCCGCGACGCCCACCCCCAGGCGAGTGCGCCCGAGATCATCGTGCCGCGCGCCGCCCATCCCGGCTTCGACAAAAGCGCCCACCTGATGGGCTTCACCGCGGTCCGGCTCCCCACCAGCGTCGACTTCCGTGCCGATGTCGAGGCGATGCGCGCCGCGATCACTCCCAACACCTTCATGTTGGTCGCCTCGGCGCCCTCGTACCCTTACGGCGTCACCGATCCGGTCACCGAGATCGCCGCCCTTGCGGTCGAGCACGGCCTGTGGCTGCACGTCGATGCCTGCCACGGCGGCTTCATCTTCCCCTTCGCCAAGAAGCTCGGCTATGCCTTCCCCGACTACGACTTCGGTGTCCCCGGCGTGACATCGATCTCGGTCGATGTGCACAAGCTCGGCTACTCGAACAAGGGCGTGTCCGCGCTCCTGTTCCGCGAGGCCGCAAACGAAGCCTACCAGCGCTACACCTTCGACGAATGGCCCTCGGGGGTCTACTCGACGGCCAACCTCACCGGCTCACGTTCGGGCGGCGGCCTCGCCTCGGCATGGGCGGTCGCCCACTATCTGGGCGAGGCCGGATACCTGCGGATCGTCGGCAAGATCCTGAGGGCGCGCGATGCGCTGGTCGCCGGCATCAACGCGATTCCAGGACTCAGCGTGTGGGGCGAGCCCCACGCCTACCTAATCGCGTTCGGCTCGGACGAGATCGATATCTTCGCGGTCGATGACGGTATGACCGAGCGCGGCTGGCTCACGATGCGCGGGCTAGAGCCCGACTCGGTCCACCTCTTCGTCGATGCCTCACACGAGCCGCCGGTCGTCGATCGTTACCTCGCCGACCTTGCCGAAGTCGTCGACCAGGTCAAGGCGGGCAAGATCGAAGCCCGCGGCGAGGGCGCCGTCTACGCGACCTGAAGGCCTGACATGTCGCGACGCACGTTCGCCGCGTTCCTAAGCGCCAACGTGGTCGACTATCCCGGGCGCCCGCATGGTCCGGCTCGAAGGCCGCAACCGCCTGATCCTCGAAGACGAACCGGCGTGGCCCAAGCCCCTGACGGAACCCCGGCGCTTTCTCTGCGCCTGACCCGCTATGCGGCGCCCAATTCCTCGATCGGGATGTGACAGCGGATCGACAGCGTTGCCCCGGCGCGGCGCCACGGCGGCGGCTCATCTTCGCACAGGCGTCCGCGCTGGACCGGACAGCGGCCGGCGAAGGCGCAGCCGCGCCGCGAGGCCGTCGCAGCGGTCGTAACGCTCTCATCACGGCCAACGCCGGTGCCCGGCAGCGCCGCCCGGAGACTGCGGGTATAGGGGTGGAAGGGCGGCGCGAACATCTCGTCGGTCCCCCCTGTCTCCATCATCTCGCCGTCGAACAGGACGCCGACGCGACGCGCCAAGTGGCGGACCACCGCCAGGTCGTGCGAGATGAACAGCATCGCGACCGCGGTCTTGGCCGCCAGCCC
>CAYUNL010000113.1:0-8732 GCA_964446055.1 uncultured Alphaproteobacteria bacterium
CGAGATAGGTGGCGACGTGGGGGTGCACCGTGGCGAACAGGCCATATTCGTCGCGGGTGATCGTCGCGACCTGGTTCACCAGCGAGAGGAAGGTCTTCCAGCCCTCGGTATCGAGCCGCGGCGAGGCCTCGGAGTGGCCGGCCAGCGGGATGCGATCGGGCACCACGTGGGGGACGATCACCAGGTAACGTCCGCCCAGTCCCGCCAGCAAACGGCAGGCGCGGTGGGCCACCGCGAGCAGCGCCTCGGCGTTGCCGCTGTGCCATATGTCCTCGAAGATGAAGCCGCCGGCGGTGCGCTGACCGCGCCGCTCGAGCTCGGCCTTCAACATCTCCGGCTCCTCGGGGTAGTAGCCGACCGGGCCGGGCTCGGTCCACTCGAACCCGGCCTCGCCGATCTCGTCCATCACCCGCTGCCACGGCGGGTTGCCCGGGGTGTCGGCGTAATCGACGCCCCACGAAACCGGCGTATTGGTGATTCTCACGTGCATGATGGCGCCTCCTCATGACCAATCCGCCGAGAACTCTAGTACCGCTGGACCGCGGCTGTCCACTCGGCGTTGCCGGTTTGCGCCCGCCCGCGCGAGCGGTCTATGATCGCCGCCCCGCGGTGTCCAACGCCGCGAAATGCTCCAAACAAAACACGCCGCGTTGACGGGAGGGGACATGAGCGAAAGTGAGGCGGCCCCGGGGCCGCGGGTGCTGGTTACCTTCCCGGAGTTCGATCCAGAGGGGCCACAGGCCGGCGGCCGGCTTACCAAGGCGGGCGTCGAGCTCAAGCTGGCCCCCAAGCTCGGAGCGCGCACGCCGGCCGAGGTCGTGGAACTCGTCGCCGGCTGTGTCGGCGCCATCGTTTCGACCGATCCCTTCGACGCTTCGGTTTTCGGCGCCGCGCCCGATCTCCGGGTCGTGGCCCGCGTCGGCGTCGGTTACGACACCGTCGACGTCGATGCCGCGAGCCGCGCCGGCGTGGTGGTGACGACGACGCCCGGCGCCAACGAGGAGACCGTCGCCGACCACACGCTTGCGCTAATGCTCGCCGCGGTGCGACGCATCGCCGATCACGACCGCAACGTGCGGGCCGGCAAATGGGATCGATTCGGCGCCATGCTGTCATGGGAGCTGCACGGCAAGGTCGTCGGCATCGTCGGCGCCGGCGCAATCGGCGCCAAGGTCGTCCGTCGGCTGCAGGGCTTTGCCGTACGCGTCCTCTTCTTCGATCCCGTGATCGAAGCCTGCGAGGGTGCGGAAAGGGTCGACCAGCTCGACGACCTTTTGCGCGCCGCCGACGTGGTCTCGTTGCATACCCCCCTCCTTCCCGCTACGCGCGGCATGATCGGTGCCCGCGAGATCGGGCTCATGGGACCCGAAGCGATCCTGGTGAACGCCGCGCGCGGCGGCCTAGTAGACGAAACAGCCTTGGCCGCGGCACTGCAGGCAGGCGACCTACGGGCCGCGGCGTTCGATGTATTCGTCGACGAGCCGCCTACCGACGGGGCCATGTTCGAACTCCCGAACCTGGTCCTCTCGCCGCACATCGGCGGCGTCGGCACCGGCTCGATTGCGGCCATGATGGAGCGCGCCACGGCGTCGGTTCTCGAGGTGATCCAAGGGACCAGGCCCGCCGATGCGCTCAATCCGGCGGCCTTCGACGCGAAGGGGTAGCGAGGTGACCGAGCTGCGCATCGGACTGATCGGCACCGGCTACATGGGGCGCGGCCACACCGCGGCCTTCGTGGGCATGCCCGGCATCTTCGGCCATCAGCCGGCCCGACCCGCGCTCGAGATCATTGCCGACGTGAACGAGGACCTGGCCTCAAGCGCCGCCGCCGAGCTCGGCTTCAAGCGTTGGACCGCCGACTGGCGCGAGCTGGTCGCCGATCCGGACGTCGACGTCGTCGCCATCACCACCCCCAACAATGTGCATCGCGACATGGGCATCGCGGCAGCCAGCGCCGGCAAGCACGTCTACTGCGAAAAGCCGCTTGCCAGGAACGCGACCGAGGCGCGCGAGATGGCCGAGGCCGCCGAGGCCGCCGGCGTCGTCACCTTGGTTGGCTTCAACTATCTCAAGAATCCGTTGCAGGGGTATGCCCGCGACCTCATCGCCAGCGGCGAGCTCGGCGAGATCATCCACTTCCGCGGCCGCTTCGATCAGGACTACTTGGGCGATCCCGAGTTTCCCCACACTTGGCGCTGCGACAAATCGATCGCTGGCTCGGGTATCGTCGCCGACGGCGCCAGCCACGCGATCGCCATGGTGCACTACCTGGTGGGTGATATCACCGAGGTCTGCGGGCGAACCCGCATCGTCTTCGGCGACCGTCCGGTGCTGAGCGGCGGCCTCGGTCTGCGCGGCAGCGCCGCCGCCGACGCCAAGCGCCAGAAAGTGGAGACCGAGGACACCGCGCAGTTCATGTTCACGCTGGCCAACGGCGCTTCGGGCTCGATCGAGGTGAGCCGCGTCGCCACCGGGCGCAAGTGGGCGCTCGATTACGAAATCCACGGCACCGAGGGAGCGCTGCAGTTCTTCGGTGAACAACGCAACGAGCTACGCCTCTATCGCACCCGCGATCCCGCGAACGAGCAAGGCTTCAAATCGATCCTCACCGGGCCCAGCCATCCGCCTTACGACCGTTTCCAGCCGGTGCCCGGCGCCGGCCTCGGCTACGCCGATCTCAAGCTCATCGAGGTCCGCGAGCTGATCGAGGCGATCGCCGAGGGCCGCCCGGCGGTCCCCGACTTTGGTTTCGGCTGGAAGGTATGCCGCGTGGCGGACGCGGTCCTGCGATCGGCCGCCGAGCGGCGCTGGGTCGCGGTCGACGAAATCGACTGACCGCCGGCCCGGACGCGCACTTGGGCCTGAACTAGACTGGCGGCGCATGCGCACGCTTTATCACCTCTGGCTCTCGCCGTTTTGCCGCAAGGTGCGGATCGTCCTGGCCGAGAAGGGACTCGACTTCGGCCTTGAGATCGAACGGGTTTGGCAACGGCGCGAGGAGTTTCTCCGGCTCAACCCGGCCGGCTCGGTGCCGGTACTGGTCGAGCCCGACGGCGCGGCGCTGGCAGAAAGTTCGGTCGTTTGCGAGTACCTCGACGAGGTCTATCCCGAACCGCCCATGATCGGCACCACCGCCGCCGCCCGCGCCGAGACGCGGCGGCTGGTGGCCTGGTTCGACGGCAAGTTCCACCGCGAGGTCACCGACAATCTTCTGACCGAGAAACTGGACAAGCGGTTCATGGGCATGGGCGGGCCGGACTCGGCGGCCATCCGCGCCGGGCACGACAATATCGGCACCCACCTCGACTACATCGGCTATCTCAGCGAACGCAGGAGCTGGCTCGCCGGCGGCACCCTCAGCCTTGCCGATGCCGCGGCCGCGGCCCATATCTCGGCGTTGGACTACCTCGGCGACATTCCCTGGGAAGACCATCCCAGGGCCAAGGACTGGTACGCCCGTATCAAGTCGCGGCCAAGCTTTCGGCCGCTCCTCGAAGATCGTATTCCCGGCCTGCCCCCACCCAAGCACTATGCCGACCTTGATTTCTGAGGCCGAGGTGCGCGAGCGCGCTTTGGACTTTGGATTCGACGCCGCCGGTTTTGCCGCGCCCGATGGGCTTGAAGCGGCTGCCGGGCGCCTCCGCGACTTCCTCGCCCGCGGCCTGCACGGCGACATGGACTGGATGGCGGCCAAGTCCGAACGCCGGGCCGACCCTCGAACGTTGTGGCCGGCGGTACGCAGCATCATCGTCGTCGGTTTGAACTACGCGCCGTCCGACCGCTACGGCATGGCCCCGCAGAAGACCGGCGCCGGAAAGGACCCCGGCGCCATCTCGGTCTACGCCCAGGGGCGCGATTACCACGCCGTCCTCAAGAAGCGGCTGAAGGCGTTTGGACGCTGGATCGCCGAGGCTTCGGGCGCCGAGGTCAAAGTGTTCGTCGACACCGCGCCGGTCATGGAGAAACCGCTCGCCGAGCGCGCCGGCCTCGGCTGGCAGGGCAAACACACCAACCTGGTGTCCCGCGATTTCGGCTCCTGGCTCTTTGTTGGCTCGGTTTTCACCACACTCGCGCTAGCGCCAGATTCGTCCGAGGACGATCGCTGCGGAGATTGCCGCGCCTGTCTCGATGTTTGTCCCACGCGCGCCTTTCCCGCGCCCTACCGGATCGACGCCCGACGCTGCATCTCCTATCTCACCATCGAGCACAAGGGACACATCGCGCGCGAGTTCCGGGTCCCGATGGGCAACCGCATCTACGGCTGCGACGATTGCCTTTCGGTCTGCCCGTGGAACAAGTTCGCGCGCACCGCGGCGGCGGCCGAGCTGTCGCCCCGGGCGGAGCTCACCGCGCCCGACCTCGCCGAGCTCGCCGGCCTCGATGACGCCGCCTTCCGCCGCCGCTTCGCCGGCACCGCGGTCAAGCGCACCGGACGCGACCGCTTCGTGCGCAATGTCCTCATCGCGCTCGGCAACAGCGGCGAGTCGCATCACGCGGAGGCCGTCCGGGCGCGGCTCGACGATCGCTCCTCGTTGGTGCGGGCCATGGCGGTGTGGGCGCTGTCGCAGCTTCTCGATCCATCGTCGTTTGGCGCCGCGCGTGCCGTCCACGCGGAAGGCGAGTCCGACCCCGCCGTGCGCGCGGAGTGGCGTGAAGAGTGATGACCGAGCGTCTGTTCTGCTTCGGCCTTGGCTACGCCGGCATGGCGCTCGCACGGGCGCTCGTCCGCGATGGCTGGCACGCGACCGGCACCCGCCGCCAGGCGGATGCGTCCAAAGACGACGTCGCCGTTGCCGTGTTCTCCGGCGGAACCGCGATGGCGAATGTGCGCGAGCTGACCGAAGCGACGCACCTCCTGGCCACGGTGCCCCCGGATTCGCGCGGCGATCCGGTGCTGGCCCATCACGCCAGCGATATTGCAGCATGCGGCGGGTTGCGCTGGGCCGGCTACCTCTCGACCACCGGGGTCTACGGCGACACCGGCGGCGACTGGGTCGAGGAATCCGCCGCGCCTCGGCCCACCAGCGTCGAGGCGAAGCGTTGCCTCGCCGCGGAGGCCGCGTGGCTCGACCTCGGGACCGCGCGCGGGGTGCCGGTGCACGTCTTCCGCCTGTCCGGCATCTATGGGCCCGGTCGCAATACGTTTCGAGCGCTGCGCGCGGGCACGGCGGTGCGCATCGACAAGCCGGGCCACGCCTTTTCACGCATTCATGTCGTCGACATCGTGTCGACGCTGAGAGCCTCGATGGCGTGCCCCGACCCCGGCGCTGTTTACAACGTCTGCGACGATGAACCGGCGGCCGCGGCCGAGGTGATCGCCTACGCGGCGAGCCTACTGGGGCGCCTGCCGCCGCCGCTGGTACCCTTCGAGCGCGCCCATCTGAGACCCCGTGCGCGGGACTTCTACGCCGACAACCGGCGCGTTTCGAACCGCCGCATCAAAGACGAGCTCGGGGTGCGCCTGTGCTTCCCGAGCTATCGCGAGGGGCTGGCTGCGATCCTCGCCGAGGGGGGATCCGCCTCAGCCGAGGCGGGCGCATAAGGCTTCGAGCGTCCGAGACATGCGTTCGATGTCGGCGGGCCCCGACAGACGGTGATCGCCATCGCGCACCAAGCTCAGTGCGACGTCGGTGCTGGCCAGGGATTCCGCGAGCCGTAGCGATACCGTCCACGGGACCTCGGGATCGGCCATGTCGTGGATCAGCCGCACCGGACAGGCGACGGCAATCGGATCGCGCAGGACCAGGTGGTTGCGGCCCTCGTCGATCAGCGTCCGGGTGATCACCAGCGGCGCCTCGCCATATTCCGAGGGCTCGTGCCACACGCCATTCTCTTCGAGCGCGCGGCGCGCGTCCTCGCCATAGCCCGCCCACATCAAGTCCTCGGTGAAGTCGGGTGCCGCGGCGATGCCGACCAGGCCGGCGACCCGCTCGGGTCGCGCGAGCGCGGCCAAGATCATGATCCAGCCGCCCATGCTGGATCCGACCAGCACTTGAGGGCCCTCGCACACTGAGTCGAGCACCTCGAGCGCATCCTCGGTCCAACCCCCGATAGTGCCCTCCTCGAAGCGGCCGGACGAGGCGCCGTGGCCGGAGTAATCGAACCGCACGTAGGCGCGACCCACTTTGCGGCATGCCGCTTCGAGCGCACTCGCCTTGGTGCCGCTCATGTCCGAGGCGAAGCCGCCCATGAACAGCACGCCGGGCGATTTGCCAGCGCTCTTGCAATAGGCGATGGTGGCGCCGCCTGGGCGGTCCAGCGTCTGCTGGCCGGGCGAGGCTTCACTGGTGGACATCACCCACCCATGATAGCGCCGGAGACGGCCCATGGCCGAGATTGAAAACAGCCCGGCCGCGGGCAGGTCGCCGGGCGTCATGCAAGTCCTTCCCCGGCTCGGTACCGGCGGGGTCGAGCGTGGGACCGTCGATATCGCCGCCGCCTTGGTCGGCGCCGGGTGGCGCGCCCTCGTGGTGTCCGAGGGCGGCCCGCTAAGCCATCAAGTCGAGCGCGCCGGTGGGATCCACGTACGGCTGCCCGTGCAGGCCAAAAACCCCCTGGTCATGGCGCGGAACGCGTTCGCGCTCGGGCGGCTGATCGAGCGCCATGATATCGACATCGTGCACGCACGCAGCCGAGCGCCCGCGTTTTCGGCGTTCGCTGCGGCGCGGCGCGCGCGCCGTCCCTTCGTGACCACGTTTCACGGAACCTACGACACCGGTACCCCGGCCAAGCTCTGGTACAGTGCGATCATGACACGGGGCGATCGCATCGTCGCCATCTCCGATTTCATCGCCCGCCACATCCAGACCACCTACGGCGTCGATGCCGCCCGTATCGCCACCATCCATCGCGGCATCGACACCGCCCGCTTCGATCCCGAGCAGGTCTCGGCCCAGCGCATGGTCAGCCTGGCCGGCGAGTGGCGACTGCCCGACGGCTTTCCGGTGGTGATGATGCCGGGCCGGCTGTCGCGCTGGAAGGGGCACGCCGTGTTCGTCGAGGCGCTGGCCCGCCTCGGGCGCGACGACGTGCGTTGCCTGATCGTCGGCGTGGCCGAGGGCTCGGCCCGCTATCGCCGCGAGCTCGACGCATTGATCGCGGCGCGCGGACTGGGCCCGATCGTCCACATGATCGACCGCTGCGAAGACATGCCCGCCGCCTACATGATGGCCGACGTCGTGGTTTCGGCGGCGACCGAGCCCGAGGCTTTCGGCCGCGTCGCCGCGGAGGCTCAAGCGATGGGGCGGCCGGTGATCGCCGCCGACCACGGCGGCGCGCGCGAAACCGTGGTGCCGGGTGAAACCGGCTGGCTGGTGACGCCGGGCGATGCGGACGCGCTTGCCGGCGCGATCGCGGCGGCGCTCGCACTCGAGGACGAGCACCGCGCCCGGCTCGGCCAGCGCGGCCGCGCCCACGTCCAAGCCAACTTCACCGTCGAGCTAATGCGCGCCCATACGCTGGACCTCTACCGCGAGCTGTTGGCCCCATCGTGAAGCGGACGCCGGCGCCCGCCTAGCGCGGTGGCGGGGGGACGCGGACGATCAGGTTTCCACGGAGCGCCGCGGAGCGGGTCTCGGGCGGAACCTCGCCGGTTGCGCTGGCTGCGTAGACGTGGGCGAATTCGATCAGCGCTTGGGCGTCGTCGGGCGTCAGCCGGTTGAAGCGGAGCGCCGTCTTGCCCGGACAGCGGTAGGCGACGTTGCAGGGGTGGCGGCAGCCGCCGAGGCAGAACACCACCCGCATCGCTACCCCGTTCTCGCCCGCCTCGGCAAGCCGCGCCTCGATCGCCTCAGCCAGGAAGGTGCCCTGGCGTTTGCCGTCGATCTCGCGCTCGGCTTCGCTCCACACGCACGAGCGGCAGACGTACATGGTGTGCTGGGCCGTCCCTGGCGCGAGGGTTCGCGCGCGACCGGCCGATCGCGCCGGGACTGTGGATGGGCGCGCTTTGCGCGGCGCTCGGGGGCGCGATGCCTTCTTCTTCGCCGAGGACACGTATTTCCTGAGAGGAAACTTTGTTTACCAACCTGGAATTGCGGCCAGCGATGGGTTATAGATAGCGCCGCGGGTCCGGCCAAGCGAAATCGGAGGCACCTCATGTGCGGCATCGCGGGATTGCTCCTCAAGCGCGACGCGGACGGCATTACCACCGGTCAGGGGCTGATCGACATGCTCGATGGCTGCCAGCACCGCGGACCTGATTCCACGGGCTTCGCCCTCTACGGCGACGAAACCGCGGGGCGGCTAAAACTTCGTTTCTTCGTCGGCGAAGGCGCCGATGCCGACGCCGCGGTCGGCCGGGTACGCGCGGCGCTTGCCGAACGCGGCGCCGCGGTCGTCGAGGACGAGCGTATCGGCGAAACCTATCGTGTCGTCGTCGAGGCCGAGGGCGATTCGCGCGAGTTCGCCTATGCCATGGAGCACGCCGCGAAGGTCTTCTCGATCGGCGAGAGCCTCGACATCGTCAAGGACGTGGGCGGCGCCCACGAGGTCGATTCGCGCTACCACGTGGCCCGGCACGCGGGCAGCCACGGCATCGGGCACGTGCGGCTTGCTACCGAATCCGAGGTCAAGCCCGAGGCCGCGCATCCCTTCTGGGCGACCGGCTTCTCCGATGTCGCCATCGTCCACAACGGCCAGATCACCAACTACTGGAAGATGCGCCGTCGCCTCGAGGCGCGTGGCTTCGAATTCCGCACCGATAACGATTCCGAACTGATCGCGGTCTACCTCGC
>CAYUNL010000114.1:0-8706 GCA_964446055.1 uncultured Alphaproteobacteria bacterium
GGTGCCGCCCGACTTGATGGCGCTCGCCGCGCGGTCGCCGATGCGCAGGAAACTCATGAGCCCAGAGGACTTGCCGCCGCCGGCCAGCGGCTCCTCGGCGGCGCGCAGGCGTGAGAAGTTGGTGCCCGTACCCGAGCCGTACTTGAACAGCCGCGCCTCGCGCACCCACAGATCCATGATCCCGCCTTCGTTCACCAGGTCGTCGGAAATGCCCTGGATGAAACAGGCGTGGGGTTGGGGGTGTTCGTAGGCGCTTTGCGCGGCTTGCGCCTTGCCGGTGCGGTGGTCGACGTAGTAGTGGCCCTGGGCCGGGCCGTCGACGCCGTAGGCCCAGTGAAGGCCGGTGTTGAACCACTGCGGCGAGTTGGGCGCGGCGACCTGGCGGGCCAGCATCGCCCGGCTCTCGTCGAAGAAGGCGCGGGCGTCGGTTTGCGAATCGAAGTAGCCGCCCTTCCAGCCCCAGTAGGCCCAGGTGCCGGCCAGGCGGTCGAAGACCTCCTTGGCCGAGCGTTCGCCGCGGCTCCGCTCGGCCTCCTCGAGCGCCGCCAGCGCCTCCTCGTCGGGGACGTGGCGCCACAGCCACTCGGGGACCTCCGGTTCGGGGACCGCCTTCAGCCGCGCCGGAATCCCGGCCTTGCGAAAGTATTTCTGGGCGATGATGTCGCAGGCGACCTGCGAGAAATGCTCGGGCACCTCGACGTCGTCCATGTGGAAGATCAGCGAGCCGTCGGGGTTGCGAATCTCGCTAAGCGCGGTGCGGAAGGCGATTTCCGCGTAGGGCGATCGCCCTTCTTCGGTGTAGAAGCGTTCGATCCTCATCTGTCCTCCGAACCCCCAGGCCGCGTTGTGCGGTATTCCGGTTGTTGTTCAACCGCTGCCCCTCGGGTACCCCATATCTAGGGTCACGCCATAAGGGGGGCACAACATATGCGAAGGCCGGAAAGTTTGCAACACCCCCGTTTGTTGTAGAGGTTGTAATCTTTAGGGTCCTCGGAATCGCCGCGTATGGGCGCTGGACTGGCCTCGGCGGGGGTGTATGATCGCCGCGCGAATCGCGGTGCGAGAGGCGAGTGGTCGATGGGATTGATGCGGGGCCTGTTCTCGTGGTGGGGCGAGCCGACCTGGGGAACCCGTTTTCTGACCTGGCGGCGGGGCCGGCCGGTGGGCGAGGATTCCCAGGGCAACCGCTACTTCGAGGACAAGGGCGGGCGCCGCCGCTGGGTGCTCTACTCCGGCGAGGTCGAGGCCAGCCGGGTGCCGCCGGCCTGGAACGCCTGGCTGCAACGCACCGTCGATGAGCCGCCCGCAGCGGACGCGCCGCGTTGGCCCTGGCAGAAGGCGCACCAGCCCAACCTGACCGGCAGCGCCCAGGCCTACCGGCCACCGGGCAACCTGGTCGAGGGCGGCCGGCGCGAGCGCGCCACCGGCGATTACGAGCCGTGGCGGCCGTGAGCGCGGCCCGGCCGAGGACGAGAAGGAGCGGGCGGTGAGCGGCAACGTGGTCGAGACCCTGATCGGCGCGATGGTGCTGGCGGTGGCCGCGGTGTTCGTCGTCTTCGCCGTCACCACCACCGACATCGGCACCGTCGCGGGCTACGAGCTGACCGCCAAGTTCGACCGCATCGACGGCCTGAGCGTCGGCGCCGACGTGCGCATCAGCGGCATCAAGGTGGGCACGGTGATCGACCAGGACCTCGACCCTGTGACCTTCCTCGCGGTGGTGCGTATGAGCATTAGCGATGCGGTGCAGCTGCCCACCGATTCCTCGGCCGGGGTGGTTTCGGACGGCCTCTTGGGCGGCAAGTTCATGTCGCTCTCGCCCGGCGCCGACGATGACGTGCTGGGCCCCGGCGAGGAGATCAGGTTTACCCAGGCCTCGATCAACATCGAGCAGCTCCTGGGCAAGTTCATGTTCAGCGCCGGCGAGGCCGGCCAGTAGCCCTACCGTCCGGACCGCGCCCGGTGATCAGGGGGATAGCGACCGGGCTGGCGGTGGCGTTGACGCTGGCGAGTGCGGCGGCCCGGGCCGACGAGGCGGCGATCCTGCAAGGCCTCGACAAGGTGACGGCGCGCATCTCGACCATCGAGGCGCCGCTCGGCGAGACGGTGGTGTTCGGGACGCTGCGCATCGTCGCCCGTGCCTGCCACAAGCGCCCGCCCGAGGAGCCACCGGAATCCTCGGCCTTCCTCGACATCGTCGACCTCAAGCCGGGCCAAGCGCCCGAGCCGCTGTTCACCGGCTGGATGTTCGCCTCGAGCCCGGCGCTGTCGGCGCTCGAGCATCCGGTCTACGACGTCTGGGTGATCGACTGCAGCGCCATCTCGCCCGAGGCACCGGCGGGCCAGGAATAGAAATCGCCGCGCTCGTCGAGGGCGCGGGCGAGCGCCTGGTGATAGGCCGCGCGCGGCACCTCGACGGCGCCGAGCCGGGCGAGATGCGGGGTCACGAACTGTACGTCGAGCAGACGATAGCCGCCGGCGCGCAGCCGGGCGACCAGGTGCACGAGCGCCACCTTGCTCGCGTCGGCCTCGCGGCTGAACATGCTCTCGCCGAAGAACACCGCCCCCAACGAGATGCCGTAGAGACCACCGACCAGACCGCCCTGGCGCCAGCACTCGACGCTGTGCGCCCGGCCCATGCGGTGGACCTCGCCGTAAAGCGTCAGGATTTCGTCGTTGATCCAGGTGCTCCAGCGCCCCGGCCCCGGCGCGGCGCAGGCACGCATCACCTCACCGAAGGCGCTGTCGATGCGGACCTCGAAAACCTCGCGCCGCACTTTCCGCACCAGGCTGCGGGCAAGGTGCAGGGAATCGAGTGGCAGCACGCCGCGGCTCTCGGGATCGATCCAGTGGAGCCGCGAATCGTAGCGGCTCTCGCCCATCGGGAAGACCCCCATGGCGTAGGCCTGCAGCAGCACCTCAGAGCTCAGGCGGCTCATGGCGTACGCCCGCCGATGAAACGCTCGAGCCAGTGGATGTCGTAGGCACCTGCGATGAAGTCGGCCTCGTCGGTGATCTCGAGGTGCAACGGCAAGGTGGTTTCGATGCCGCCGATCACGTATTCCTCGAGCGCCCGCCGGAGCCGCATCCGGCATTCGCCTCGATCGGCGCCGTGGACGATCAGCTTGGCGACCAGGCTGTCGTAATGGGGCGGCACCGAATAGCCTGAATAGAGCGCCGAATCGACGCGCACCCCGATTCCGCCGGGCGTGTGGTAATCGCTGATGCGTCCGGGCGAGGCGGCGAAGGTATACGGGTCCTCGGCGTTGACGCGGCACTCGATCGAATGCCCTCGGATGGTCACGGCGTCCTGGCCGTACCCGAGCGGCTCGCCGGCGGCGATTCGGATCTGCTCGCGCACCAGGTCCAGGCCGCTAACCATCTCGGTGACCGGGTGTTCTACCTGGACGCGGGTGTTCATCTCGATGAAACTGAAATCGCCGTCATCGTAGAGGAATTCGACGGTACCGAGCCCGCGGTAGCCAAGCTCGGCGATCGCGTCGCGCACGCGTGTGCACAAGGAGTCGCGCTCGGCTTGTGTGAGTCCCGGCGAGGGCGCCTCCTCGACGACCTTCTGGTGCCGGCGCTGCAAAGAACAGTCGCGCTCGCCGAAATGCACCGCGGCGCCGCGGCCGTCGGCCAGCAACTGGACCTCGATGTGGCGCGGCTGAGAGAGATACTTCTCGATGTAGAGGGTATCGTCGCCGAAGGCTGCCAGGCACTCGGCCCGGGCAGTGCGCAGCCCCGCCTCCAGCGCGACCGGCTCGCGGATTACCGTCATGCCTCGCCCACCGCCGCCAGCCGCGGCCTTGATCAGCACCGGATAGCCGATGTCCTCGGCGACGGCCACCGCCTCGGAGAGACCGGAGAGCGGCCGCTCCGAACCTTCGACGACGGGGATCCCGAGGCGCCGCATCGCGTCCTTGGCGGCGATCTTGTCCGACATCAGACGGATGTGCTCGGCGCTCGGGCCGATGAAGACCAGCTCGTGCTCCTCGACGATGGAGGCGAACCGCGCGTTCTCGGAGAGGAAGCCGTAGCCGGGATGGATCGCGTCGGTGTCGGTGATCTCGGCGGCCGAGATGATCGCTGGAATGTTGAGGTAGCTTGCGGCCGCACTCGGCGGGCCGATACACACGGCCTCGTCGGCGAGCCGCACGTGCATGGCGTCGGCATCGGCGGTCGAGTGCACGGCGACGGTGCGAATACCCATCTCGCGGCAGGCGCGATGGATGCGCAGCGCCACCTCGCCGCGGTTCGCGATCAACACCTTGTCGAACATCCGCACCCTCTGCGCCCACTCGATTGTCGCTCCCCAACATTGTGTTGGGAATGCAAGCCAATGCCAAGGGGCGCTCACCGATCTAGCGGGATTTCGGTCCAACCATAGGCGGCCTGGCGCATGATCTTTCCCCACAGCGCCTCGTCGCGCTCGGCGAGCAGTACGCCACCCATGGCCGCGTAGAAATACCGCGCCGGGTTGTCGGCCAGCACCCACACCAGCGCCGAGGAGTATCCCATCTTCGACAGTTCGCCGAGCAACCCTTGCAAGAGAGCCTTGCCGATGCCGCCTCCGCGGAAGTCGGCGAGGACGTAAAGCGTGTAGACCTCGCCCTGGTAGGCCGGGGTGCCGGCCCGGGCCCGGCCGCAACTGCCGAACCCGACGATGCCGGCGCCTGCGTCCTCGGCCACTATGACCGCCTCGGCCCCGTGTCGCGCCAGTACCTGGGCCCAGATCTCTCGCTGTTTGCGATGCGACATCCCGACGAGAACTGAATCGGGGATCATCGTCGGATAGGCGTCCCGCCAGGTATCGATGTAGACCCGGGCGATGGCGGCGGCGTCACGAGTTTTCGCAGACCGAATGACGGGGGACCGGGTCATCGGGTCATTGTAGGCCGAGGGACCGATGTTGCCGCACTGACTCGCATTGGACATGGCAGGGGACAGGTGCCAGATTCCGACCGCGAGCGGCGCGGGGACAGGCTGGGAGTACTGGGCGATGGGCGATCGTACGCTGGGCGTTGGCGTCATCGGCACCGGCGGCATGGGTGGCCGCCATGCCGACAACCTCACCCACCGCGTCGCCGCGGCCGAAGTCGTCGCGATCATGGATGTCGACCCGGGCCGGGCCGATACGGTCGCCGCGGCGTGCGGCGGCGCCGCCGTGTTCACGGACGCGGCCGCGCTGATCGACGAGCCCGCCGTCGAGGCGGTGGTGATCGCCGCGCCCGACCCGACCCATGCGGACCTCGCGGTCGCCTGCATCGAAGCGGGCAAACCGGTGCTGTGCGAGAAGCCGCTGGGCGTCAACCTCAACGATGCGAGGCGCGTCTTACAAGCGGAAGTCGAAGGCGGCAAGCGGCTGGTTCAAGTCGGTCTGATGCGCATGTACGACCCGCAACACACGGCGCTCAAACGCGCGATCGATGACGGCGCGATCGGCCGGCCACTCCTGTTTCGCGGCGTCCACAAGAATTTGCGGCGCCCGCGAGCGGTAACGGCCGCGGAGATCATCATCGCGGGGGCGGTCCACGACATCCACTCGGCGCGCTGGCTGATGGACGACGACGTTGCGCTCGCCTACGCCAGCCACATCACCGACGCGCCGGAGCGGCCGGACTTGGCACGGCTTGTCCTGCTCCAGCTGACCTTCAAGGGCGGCGGCCTCGGCTCGATCGAAGTCGACATCGATTCCAACCACGGCTACGAAGTCGTCGTCGAGGTATCGGGCGAGCGCGGGATGCTGGGGACGCCGTCCCTGACGAGCCCGATCCTGCGCCAGGACGGAACGGCCTCGCGCACGGTCGAGGTCGATTGGCTGGAGCGCTTCGAGGACGCCTACGCGATCGAGGCCGAGGCGTGGGTGCGCGCCGCGCGCGATGGCACGGCGACCGGCGCAAGCGCGTGGGACGGCTACGCCGCCATGTGCGTCGCCGACGCCGCGGCGCGCTCGCTCAACTCCGGCAACGCCGAGCCGCTGCCCGACGAAACCCGGCCCGGCCTCTACGATCCCGGGTGACGATGCCGACGCTGGGTGAGGTGCAGGGGGCTTAGGCGCGCGCCGCCGCGGCCGTCGGCCAGCAACTGGACCTCGATGTGGCGCGAGGCATCGCGGTCGTATTGTAGCGTGCGGGACCGGCGCCGTTTCCGCAATATTACCCGGGAGATATTGACGCTGGTTTATTACCCGGGTAATATTCCCTCCGAGTCTTCAGCGAGAGTCATCGAAATGGCAGAACCGAACGAGACGGTTGCGGCGTTCGCGGGAAGCGAACTCATCGTCCGCGGCGCTTTGGCCGAAGTGGTCGTGCACTGCAAGGCGCGACTGGACACAGGCGAATCGGGGCGTATCGCGCTCTTTGACGACGAAAGCGGCGGCGTCGTGGACGTCGATTTTTCCGGTAGCGAGAGAGAGGTGCTGGATCGATTGTCGCGGGGCGAGACCGACGGGCGGATCGCGGGCGAGGCGCAAGGCGAGAAGAGGCGGGGTCCGGGGAGACCTGCCCTAGGGGTTGTCTGCCGAGAGGTCTCGCTCCTTCCACGGCACTGGCGATGGCTTGCCGAGCAAAGGGGAGGCGCCTCGGCTGCGCTGCGCCGATTGGTCGAATCGGCCAAGAAGAGCGAAACACACGAAGCCGTCGTGCGTCGTGCGGTCGATGCGGCCCACCGATTCATGTGGGACATTGCGAGCGATCTGCCAGGCTTCGAGGAGGTGACGCGTTCATTGTTCGCCCTAGATTTCGATCGCCTTGAGACGCTAATCGCCGGCTGGCCCTCCGGGATTCGCGAGCAGATTGGGCGGTATCTCGACCGGGCGCGAGAGGTCCCGCGTTCTGCGTGAGGCCTCGTTACAATGAGTCGAGACCTCAAGAACAGCCTGCTTTATCTCAGCGTCGTCCTGGCGTGGGGCTTCTCGCCGATCTTCGTTGCCGCACAGGTCGATGTGGCGCCCCCCGAGACGCTTGTCGGATACCGCTTCGCGGTGGCGGCGATCGTGCTTGTGGGCTGGTGTCGTTGGCGCGGCCTTTCGATGCGGTTCGGCGTGCGCGACCACGTCTTCCTTGCGCTTCAGGGAGTGCTGATGTGCTCGCTGAACGAGATCATGCTGTATGCGGCGACCGCCCGGGTCTCGGTCTCGGGACTGGTGCCTTTGGTGTACACGCTCTTGACGGTGATGAACGTGTTCGTCGGGGCGATCTTCCTCGGTTTGCCGATCCGCCCGCGGGTGGTTGTGGGCGCGGCGATGGGCATCGTCGGAGTGACGATGGTGTTCTGGCGCGACCTCGTGAGCTTCGATCTGTCGAGCGTGGCGCTGGCCGGCCTTGGCTTCGCGCTCATGGCGCCGGTCTTCGCTTCGTTCGGTAACATCGCCGCGGCGCGCAACCAGGGTGCGGGGTTGCCCGCGCTCGAATCGGCGGGGATCACGATGGCCTATGGCGCCGTCTGCGCGCTGGTGGTGGCGCTCGCGTTCGGACGCGCCTGGGTTTGGGAGTGGACGGCAGATTTCTCGGTCGCCTTCATCTGGCTGGTCCTGGTGAGCACCGTGATCGGCGTCACCTGCTACATCGCCCTGATCGGCCGCATCGGCCCCGCCCGCGCCGCCTATGCCAACGTGCTGGTGCCGATCATCGCGCTCGGCGTCTCCACCGTCTTCGAGGGCTATCAATGGACGGGGTTGTCCGCGGCCGGGGTGGTGCTGGCGCTCGCCGGCAACGTGATCGTGCTGGCCCGCCGCCGCGCCGCCAAGCCCGAGCCGGCGGCCGGCGCGCCGTAGGCGGAGCGCTTGCGCGCGCTGGCGCGCGGCCCCTTCCCGGGGGCCATGCCCCCGGACCCCCGGTGGTACCGGCGAGCCGGGGCGGCGGCAGAGTATCCCGTCTCCATCGGACGCGATCTCGGACAGGAGCGTTGACCTGTGTACGGCGAGGTCAACGTCAGCCGGTACAGACCCGCCTAGACGGGTTAGCCAGGATCGTCCACGACTAGCTCGAGCGATAGGGCTCACAGCTATTGGAAGGTCCGATCTGACGAGGCGGCCAGCAGTGTTTCGGTCGCCCGCTCAGCCTTGGGTACGATGACGAGAGCGCAAGGTTTCGTGACGGGCCGGTTTTCCATCGCTCATCGCTGGTGTAGGATTCGCGGGTCGCCAGGACAGTAGGGTGAGCCCCATGGTCAAATCGCTGGCCGCCGAGATGAGCAGAGCCGTGGCCGCGGCGCTGGCGTTGCTACTGGTTGCGGCCGGCGGCGCGGCGGCGCAAGACGTGAACGCGCCGGCGCTTTACGGCTCGGCGAACCTGGAGGCCGGGTTCACGCCCGATCCCCACGTGGTCGAGGTCGAGGCCGGAGGAGGCGACGATGCCACCGCCATCGGTCCGGGCTGTGCCGGCTTCATCAACGTTCAGCAGCCCGACTACAACCTCTTCTACGTCGCCGGCCGGGCGCCACTGAGTATCGTCGTCGACGGGACGGCGGATACCACCCTGGTGGTCAACGATCCCGCCGGCAACTGGCATTGCAACGACGATTACTCCGAGGCCAGCGCCAGGAACCCGGCACTGGTGTTCGAGGCCCCGCTGGAGGGCCGCTACGACATATGGATCGGCCAGTTCGAAAGGGCGAGGCCGACCCGCGCGATCCTGCTGATCACGGAGCGCCCTTGCCCTGGGGCAGCGAAAGCGAAGCGGCCGTCGTCATCGAGTGGGGTGA
>CAYUNL010000115.1:0-221 GCA_964446055.1 uncultured Alphaproteobacteria bacterium
GGCCACCGCGATGGCGATCATCACCCGCTGGCGCATCCCCCCCGAGTACTGGTGCGGGAAGTCGTCGAGGCGGCGCGCGGCGGCGGGAACCTCGACCTCGGTGAGCAACTCGACGGCGCGCTCGCGAGCGCGCCGGCGGCCGAGGTCGGGCTGGTGGCGGCGAATGGTATCGACGATCTGCTTGCCGATGGTCTGGACCGGGTCGAGGGCGCCCATCGCGT
>CAYUNL010000115.1:231-8630 GCA_964446055.1 uncultured Alphaproteobacteria bacterium
ATGAGCGAGATCTGGTTGCCCCGCACGCGGCGCATCTCGCGGTCGCTCAATCCCGAGATTTCGCGGCGGTTGAGCCACACCTCGCCGGCGACGATCCGGCCGGGCGGATCGAGCAAGCCGAGAACGGCCAGCGCCAGGGTCGACTTGCCGCAACCCGATTCGCCGACGATGGCGAGTTTCTCGCCGCGGCGGACGCCGAAGGAGACACCGCGGACGGCCGCCGTCACGCCGCTTGCGGCGACGAACTCGGCGCGCAAACCTTCGACGCGGAGGACTGTCCCCTCGGCGCCGCGGCCGGGCCCGGCCGGCCGATCGGTCAACCGATACTCGCCGGCTGGCGGACGCGCGGATCGACGAATCCGCTCAACACGTCGACCACGAGGTTGGCGAGCACGTAGATGACCGCGCTGACCAAGATGAACGCCTGCACGACGGAGAAGTCCTGGCGAAGGATCCCGTCGGTGACCAGCGCCCCCGCACCGGGCCAGTTGAAGACCTTTTCGACCAGCACGCTGCCGGCGAGAAGCTGCCCGAGGAGCAGGCCAGCGGCGGCCAGCGTCGGCAGGAACGCGTTGGGCAGCGCGTGGCGGACGAAGGCGGCCCAGCGGCCCATTCCCTTGCTGCGCGCGACGGTGATGAACAGCTCGTGGGAGACGTCGAGGAGGTTGGCGCGGAGCAGCCGGAGAAGGAAGGCGAGCGGTAGCAGGCCGAGGGTGATCGCCGGCAGCACCATATGCTTGAGGGCGTCGATCAGGGTCGCGAAGCGACCGTGAATCAACGCGTCGATCGTGTAGAGATGGGTCACCTCTGGGGGCGGCGCCCGCTCGAGAGCGAGCCGACCCTCGGGGCCGGGCAGCCAATTGAGCTGCTCGAAGAAGAGGACGAGCAGCATCAGGCCGAACCAGAAGGGAGGCACGCCGAGGCCAAAGAACGAAACCGCCCGGGCACCACCGTCCGAGATTGGGCCTCGGCGATAGGCGGCGAGGAGCGCTAGGGCGACCGCGACCACGAGGGCGAAGACGAAGGCGTAGAGCCCGAGCTCGATCGTCGCCGGGAGCCGCTCGGCGAGTTGCCTCGCCACGGGTTCGCCGGTGGTGTAGGAAAATCCCCAATCCCCGCTGAAGAAATCGACCATGTAGTTGACGTACTGGCTCAGCAGCGGCTCGTTGAGATGGAGCTTGTCGCGAAGCTCGGCGACCGCCTTGTCGGTGGCGAACGGTCCGAGGAAGAACCTGGCCGGATCGCCCGGCGTAACGCGGAGGATCACGAAGGCGAAGATCGACGCCCCGAAAAGCGCAAACACCGAAGTAGCCAATCGGTCGATCGCGAGCCGCAACATCTCAGGACACCGAGACCTGCTGCGCGCGGGGATCGAGAATGTCTCGGGCACGATCGGCGAGCATGTTGGTGGCGATTACCGCGATCAGCACGCCGAGGCCGGGGAAGACGCTGATCCACCACCCACCGATGAGCGCGTACTGCAAGCCCTCGGTGATCATCGCGCCCCATTCGGGCTCAGGAATCTGGGCGCCCAGACCCACGAAGCCAAGCGCAGCAAGGGTCAGGATGGCGTAGCCGAACACCGCCGCGGACTGGATCAGCATGGTCGAGGCCGTGTGCGGGACGATGTGACGGAAGACGACGCGGGGCCGGCTCGCCCCCAGCGCGACGGCCGCCTCGATCGAGGGCAGCGCCCGGATGCGGATGACGTCGCTGCGGATCAGCCTCGCGAAATAGGGCACCGAGGTGAGCATGATCCCGATGGTTGCGGTTTCGAGCCCGACGCCCAGGCCGACGGTGATCGCCATCGCCAGGATGAGCGGCGGGAAGGCGGCGAGTGCGTCCATTATCCGCATCAGAAGGGTATCGGCCAGGCGCCTCGAGATGCCGGCCAGGAGCCCGATCCCTCCGCCCACGAGCAGCCCCGAGACGACGACGATACCCCCGACGGCGAGTGAGATGCGGGCGCCGTGGATGAATCGGGCGAGAATGTCGCGGCCGTTGCCATCGGTTCCCATCGGATGCAGGCCCGAGGGCCCCAAGAGCGCCGAGTCGAGATCGATGGCCAGCGGGTCGTGGTCCCAGATCACGGGCCCGAATGCCGCCATCAGGGCGAGGAGAGCGAACAGGCCGGCGACCGTTGCCAACGCGGGATCGCGCGCGAGGTGCCGCCACGCGCGCCTGGCCACGTTCGCCCAGAAGGCTAAGCGGTGGCGGTGAGATGCGAAGGCGGCGTCGGTTTGGGCCATCGCAGCGGCACCATCGCGCTCAGCGGCCTGGCGCGTTACCGGCGCGAAGGGCCGCGCCCCGGCGGCGCGCAGGCCCGTGCAACGCGGTGCCTGCCTGGTTCGGCTCAGCGGCTCCAACGGTGCAGGTCGAAGGGGCCGTCCTGTTGGTAATGCCACCGCTTGACGCCGTCCTTCACGACCACGGTGTAGGTATCGGCAAACACCGGGATGCGAGGCGAGTCTGCTACCCATAGCCGCGCGATCTTGTCCCAGTTCACCTGGCGCTTGGCCTCGTCCAAAAGCGGATGCGCCTCATCGAGAAGGGCTTCCGCCTCGGCGTTGCAGTAATCGCTGGTGTTGAAGAAGGAGGCACATCGCAGGTCATAGTCGAACAACCAGCCCGGATCGGTCACCGAGGGACCGTCGAAGCGAATCAGGGTCGTGGTCTTGGTTTCGGTGTAGATGCCTTCCTGGTAACCCGAGGCGGGCAGCTTGCGGATGGTTAGATTCACGCCCAGCTCGCGCCAAGTCCCCTGGACGATGGTTGCGATCTGGTCGTGGTTGAGCTCGCCCTCGCGGATGATCATGTCGATGGCCACCGGAATCGAAGCGCCCGATTCCTCGATCAGCGCCCGCGCCCGGTCGAGATCGAACTCGCGCGGCGTGGCGAGCGCGGCATCGTAGGTCGGGAAGGCCGGCGGGAACGGGCCGTAGTAGATCTCACCGAAGCCGAACGCCACCTTGTCGAGAATCTGGCGGTACGGGACCGCGTAGGTCAGCGCCTCACGGAACTTCGGGTTGTCGAATGGCGCAACCTCGTTTGGCAGTCCGATGAGCTGCCAGCGCGCGGTATCGACCTCGATGATGTTGAGCCCCTCTTGACCGACCAGGCTCGCGACCGAGGCTTTGGTGAGGCCGAGGGTGACGTCGGCCTGGCCATTGCGGGCCTGCAGGAGCAACGTCGAGTTGTCGGTGATGAAGTTGACGATGACCTCGGGCTCCGCCGGGGCCTCGCCAAAGAACGTCGGGTTGGCCGTGAACTTGGCGCGAACGCCGGGCTGATACTCCTCGAGGAGGTAGGGTCCGAAGCCGGCCGCATTGTTGGCGAGCCAGTCGACGCCGCCCATCTCCTCGATCAGGGCCACATCGACGATCCCCATGTTCGGCTGGGTCATCGAGTGCAGCACCAGCGGCTCGGGACGCGCCAGCGTGATGACCAGCGTAGAAGAATCGGCGGCCGCGATCGACTGCGTGTTTCCGAACTGTCCGGCCTCCATGTAGTAGGTGCCGCAGGCGCCGCTGGCGAGCGACCAGTTGAGGGAGGCGGCGACGGCCTCGGCGTCGACGGCGCGGCCGCTTGGGAAGGTCACGCCCTCTCGGAGCTTGAAGGTCAGGGTCTTGCCATCGTCCGAGATATCCCACGATTCGGCGAGATAGCCTTTGAAGCGGGTCGTGTCTTCTTGAGTTGCGACGATTCCCGCCGGCGCGCCGGGGATCGGCTTGTCCTCGTAAGTGAGGAGTGAGGCATAGAGGCTCGCAATGAACCCGTTATCGGAGATGTCGCATACCCTGGCCGGATCGAGCGTCGGCGGCGGCTTCGAGTAGTTGACGACGAACGGACCCGACTGGGCCCCCGCCACCTTCGGCAGCGCCAACTCGGAAAGCGCGACCAGCGCGATAGCCACTGACGCCGCGACCCATCCAAGGACGGGCCGGGGCACCGGATTCCTAAACATCGCTCTATCCTCCCCGCGTTATGCCCCGCGTAGCGCTCGGTATTGGCCCGCGTGACGTTGAGGGTCGAACGTACTGAGGGCGGCGACGGCGTGTCAAGGCGCCGGACCGCCCGCCTTGGGCGCCTCGGCCGCTTGATGTACCATCGCCGGCGAGGCACAGAGGGAGGCGGGGATGCGATCGATCGCCGGCAAAGTGGCTTGGGTTACGGGCGCGGGCTCGGGAATCGGCCGGGCCGGGGCGCTGGCGCTGGCCGAGGACGGGGCCGAGCTGGTGCTGTCGGGGCGCCGCGAGCCGCCGCTCGAGGAGACCGCGGCCGCCATCAGGGAGGCCGGGGGCCAGGCGATGGTCGAGCCGCTGGACGTAGCCGACAAGGGCGCAGTTGGTGCCGCCGTGGACCGCATCGAGGCGCGGCTCGGGCGCCTCGACATACTGGTTGCGAGCGCCGGCATCAACGTCCCGGACCGCAACTGGGACAACGTTAGCGACGATTCCTGGGCGCGCATCATCGACATCGACCTGTCGGGCGCTTTCTATTGCTCGCGCGCCGTCCTGCCGCTGATGCGCGCCCAACACGACGGCCTGATCATCAATATCGCCTCGTGGTCGAGCCGCCACGTAAGCTTCCTCAGCGGCCCCGCCTACGCTGCCGCCAAGCACGGCATGATGGCCCTGAACGAGAGCATTAACATCGAGGAGGCGGGCCACGGCATACGCGCCTGCGCCGTTTGTCCGGGAGAGGTGGCCACGCCGATGCTGGAGCAACGCCCGAGCCCGGTTTCGCCCGAGGCGGTGGCGCGCATGATCCAGTGCGCGGACCTGGGCGAGGTCATTCGCTTTGTCGCCCAAATGCGCGAGGGGGTCTGCCTGAACGAGATCCTGCTCACCCCGACTTCAAGTCACATGTACCGCGGCCACGCCTAACCGAGAGCGCGGGCGGCACCGTCCTAAAGGGCCGCCTCGAGCCCCGCGATCAGTCGGTCGACCTCATCGAGCGTGTTGTAATGCACCATGCTCGCACGGACCACGCCGTCCTTGGGGTCGATCCCGAGCGCCTGGACACATCGCCAAGCGTAGAAGCTGCCGGCGCGCAGCGCGAGCTTGCGCTCGCTAAGGGCGGCGACGACGTCGTGCGAGCGTCGGTTCGCGACGGTGAATGATATGGTCGGCGCGCGCAACCTGCCTCCGGCGCGCCGCCGCCCAATAATGCGGATCGCGGGTTTCGCGCGCAGATAGTCGAGCAATCGGCCGCACAGCCGCTCCTCATGATCCGCGAACAGCTCGAAGATGCGGCCAAGGCGCGCAACCCGGCTGGCGGCCGAATCGCTGAAATGATGGGCGTAGACGGCGTCATAGTAATCCGTGATGCCCGAGAGCGCCGCCGTCTCTTCGTGGTTGAGGCCGCCCGGGTTGAGCCGCAGCGGCACCTCGTCGGCGATCTGTTCGTGGTTTTGGTTGTCGAGGCGTTCGAGGTGTTGGCGCCGGCCGTACAGGATCGCGAGGTGCGGCCCGTAGGTCTTGTAGAGGCTGAAGGCGTAAAAGTCGGCGTCGAGCGCCTTGACATCGATGCGGCCGTGCGGGGCATAGGAGACGCCGTCGATCATCACCATGGCTCCGGCCCGATGCGCGAGCCGGGCGATGGCGGCGGCATCGTTGAAGGTGCCGACGATGTTCGAGCAATGGGGAAAGCAGACCAGCCGTGTGCGGGCGCTCAGGAGCGGGCCGAGCGCGTCGAGCTCGAGCTCGCCCGAATCGGGGTCGATGCGCCATTCGCGCACGCGCGTGCCCGCGTCCGCGAGCCGGCGCCAGGCGCCGCCGTTGGCCTCGTGATCCTGATTGGTGACGATGATCTCATCGCCCGGCCGCAACCACCCACGCATGGCGTTGGCGAGCACGTAGATGTTCATGGTGGTGGAGGCGCCGATGACGATCTCTCCGGGCTCGGCGTTGATCATCTCGGCCATGTCGCGCTCCGCCCGGTCGATGTCGACGCCGGCCTCGGCCGAGGCCTCGAAGGGCGCGTAGGGCTGGACTTTCTTCTCGACCAAAAAGCGCGAGAGCCGGTCGATCACGGTCTCCGGCACGTAGCTGCCGCCGGCGTTCTCGAAGAAGGCCCACTGGCCCAGCCGCGGATCCTGAAAAGCCGGGAACTGGGCGCGCACGAAATCAAGGTCGAGGGCAACGTTCCGATTCACGCGCGAGCTCCCGTGCCTTTAAGGTACGCCGGAGCGGACGCTATCGGGCGCTCCCGAGGGGTGTCAATCCGGTGAAGCGGGGCATCGACCATGTGGTGCTGTGCGTGCGCGACCTCGAGGAGGCGCGCCGCGCTTACGGGCGCCTCGGCTTCACCACGACGCCGCCCGCCGCCCACCCCTTCGGGACGGCCAACAGACTGGTGCAGATCGGCGACTCCTACCTCGAGCTTCTGGCAATTGCGGATCCAGCGGCGATACCGCCGCCGCGGCCCGGCTACTTCAGCTTCGGCGCCTTCAACCGCGCCTTCCTCGAACGCCGGCAGGGCATGTCTATGCTGGCCCTCAAGAGCGACGATGCGCGCGCCGATGGCGCTCGGTTCGCGGCCGCCGGCCTGCACCCCTACGAGCCGTTCGAGTTCTCGCGGTCCGCGCCGCGCCCCGACGGAAGCGAGGCGACCGTGTCCTTCACCATCGCCTTCCTCGCCGAGCCGGGCACGCCCGAGGCCGCGTTCTTCGTCTGCCAGCATCGAAGCGCCGAGGCGTTGTGGGCGCCGGCCTATCAGCGTCACGCAAACACCGCGTCGGCCATCGCCGAGGTCATTATGGTGGCCGAAGCGCCGATGGAGCTGGCCGAATTCTTCGGGCGCCTCCTGGGCGCCGATGCCGTCACCGGGGCGCCGGAGGAGGTATCGGCGGGCGGCATGGTCCGCGTCTTGAGCCCCGCCCAATTCGCCGAACGGTACCCCGACGCGAAAGCCGCCAAGACGCCGTCCCCGCCCTACTTCGCGGGCTTTCGCGTCGCGGTGGCCGATATCGCCGCCGCCGGCGCGGCCCTGGCGAGGCGGAAGCTTCGGTTTGGCGTGCGTGAAGGAGTTCTGTCGGTCGATCCGCGGGAGACGTTGGGGATCTCGATCGAGCTCGCCGCTGAGACGGCGAGCTGATCCAGGCTAGCCGCCACGGCGGGCGGCGCGCTCAGCGGCGGTGGCGCCGGGATCGACGCCGTTTGCGTCGGCGGCGATGACGACGCCGTAATCGCGGCGCGCGCCCTCGAGTGTGACGTAGCCGTCGCGGACGTCATCGAAGACCTCTTGGGGCGGCCGTTCCAGGGGATCGCCCCAGCCGCCGCCGCCGCCGCGCCAAGTGTGGATAATACCGCCCGGCGGGAGATGGGCTAGCGCCGCGGTCTCGGACACCTCGCGCGCCTCGTCGGGACCGGCCTCCATCACCACCCGGTTGGGCGCGCCGTCCCCGCCACCGCAAAAGCCGCGCGCCGGGTTGCGAACCCCGGCCATCATGACGTTGGTGTAGCTGTCGGTGAGATGCTGGATCTCGGTTTCAAGCCCCGGCGTCCCGCGCCAGCGTCCGGCACCGGTATAATCGGGAATGTATTCGTGCTTGCGGATACGGGTCGGATACTGAAGCTCGTTCATCTCGATCGAGGGCAGAATGACCCCCGTCATCAGCGGCGGATAGAGGCCCCAACCATCGGTACCATAGGCCGCGCCGGCACCGCCGGTGTAGCCGAAGAAGTTGAGGTTCACCCAGCGCCGCCCATCGGCATAGGTGCCGTTGGAATAGGCAAGCGGCAGCTTATGAGTGTTGACCCCGACCCGCTCGGGCGCGCACTGCGAAATCGCCAGCAGCGCCGCCTCGGCGATCTCGGCGCCGGAGATGCAGGTGCAGTTGCCGACCGGCGCTGGCGGCAGCGGATTGACGATCGTACCCTCGGGCGCGGTGACCGTCACCGGGTTCATGTAGCCCTCGTTGATCGGGATGTCCTCATCGCAGCACGTGGAGATGGCGATGAAGACGAAGGAGAGCGTGTTGGCGATCGGGCTGTTGACGAAGCCGGCCACTTGTGGCGCCGAGCCGGTGAAATCGAGGTGCAGACTGTCGCCCTCGACGGTGGCGGCGCACCTGATGGGAATGTCGGTCTGCCCCTGGTGGTCGTGATCGACGAAGGTTTCCGCCGTATAGGTCCCATCGCGCCACGACGCGATCTCGGCCCGCACCCGGCGCTCGGTATAGGCGATGTTGCGATCGAGCGCCCCGCGCAGCCGGTCCACGCCGTAGCGCTCGATGAGCTCCTGGATGCGCCGCGCGGCGGTCTTGCAAGCGCCGATCATGGCGTCGAAGTCGCCCTCCACCCAATGCGCGAGCCGGTTGTTGGCGACGATCATGTCGAATACGTCGCGCCGCACTTCGCCGCGCTCGTGAATCTTGATGGGTGGGACGATCACGC
>CAYUNL010000116.1:0-8622 GCA_964446055.1 uncultured Alphaproteobacteria bacterium
CTCGAGGAGTTGCGCACGCTGCGCGGCGTCCTCCACCAAGAGGTCGGTTGGTGACTGGCAAAACGACTCGCGCGCCGTAACCCCTCGACGGCAAACCTGAGCGCGCACCGCCGATGGCAGCGCCACGGCCTCGCTCGAAGACTCGCAAGCGCGCCGAAGCCAAGCCGGCGTTGACCCGCTACCGTGCCAAGCGCGATTTCGCGGCCACGCCCGAGCCCGATGGCGCGCCGGCGTCGCAGCCGGGAGACCGCTTCGTTGTGCACAAGCACGCGGCGCGCCGCCTGCACTACGACCTGCGGCTGGAGTTCGACGGGACCCTCAGGAGCTGGGCAGTCACCAAGGGGCGCGCGGACGGCGCGAATCCTCGCGTTGTTCGACGTCATCGAGCCGGTCGAGGGGAACTGTGGGTTTCAGGATCTGGTGGCGGCGAAAGAGGTAGCGCGATTGTGCGCCGAAGACGTCGCCCTCGCTGACATCGTGGCTGGGGCGGCCGAACTCGGGCCGGGCGCACACCTCTCCGAGGTCCGACTCGCGCGCACTCCATCGGGTGCGGTGGTGATGCGAATCGGCGATGGCTTCGCCGACCTAGACGGCCAACTGCGGCTGCCAATGCCCGATGCCGGAAATCCCTCGGCCGACGAGATGTTCGAGGCGGCCGAAATCGCCGAGGACGCCGGCGATTGGGCCACCGCCGAACGACACTATCGCCGCGCACTCGATCTCGACGGCGACGATCAGGGCGCGGCCTTCAATCTCGCCAACGCGCTCGCCGCCCAGGACCGCGGCGCCGAGGCGCAAATCTATCTCAGGCGGGCGCTGACGATCGATCCCGACTTCGCCGAGGCCTGGTACAACCTCGCCGGGTTCCTCGATGCTGCCGCCGATCGTGCGGCGGCCAAAGACGGCCTGGAGAGGGCGCTTGCCATCGACGGCGACTATGCCGATGCGCTCTACAACCTCGGACAGCTTCATTTCGAGGACGGCGACTACGACCTCGCGCTGGAATGCTAGGAGCGTTATCTGGAATTGGACCCGCAAAGCGAATGGGGCGAGAAGGCGCGCCGCGCCATGGCCGTGTGTCGCCGCCGCGCCAAGCCCGCCCGCTGAGCCGCCGACTGGGGAGACGCCGCCGCCTCGCCGAATGACGGCGCGCGGCGGCCCGTCCTATAGTGCCGTCATGACCGACGTGGCCGCCGCGTTCGCCTTGGCGTTCGACCTGATCGTCTCGCTGGACACGGAGCTTGCCGAGATCGTTGGCCGCTCGCTCTATGTCAGCCTCGGCGCTGGGCCTGCCGCTCGGGGCGGCGATCGCGGTCTACCGGTTTCCCGGCCGGCGCGCGGTCGTGGTGCTTCTAAGCGCGCTGATGGGCCTACCGCCGGTGTTCGTCGGGCTGATGGTCTACCTGTTGCTCTCGCGCGCCGGACCGCTCGGCTTCTTCGGGATGCTGTTCACTCCCGGTGCGATGATCGCCGCGCAGTGCGTCCTCATCGCGCCGATTATCGCTGCGCTTTCCCACCAGATCACGCGCACGCTCTATGAGGAGTACATGGAGCAGCTGTGCTCGCTCGGCGCCCGGCCGCGGGACGCGGTGTGGACGCTCATCGTCGATGCCCGGCTCAACCTCCTGACCGCGGTCATGGCCGGCTTCGGCCGCGCCAGCGCCGAGGTCGGCGCGGTGCTAATCGTCGGCGGCAACATCGCCCACGCCACCCGGGTGATGACCACCACCATCGCCCTCGAGACCAGTAAAGGGAACCTCGCCCTCGCCCTCGCGCTCGGCCTGGTGCTGGTGCTGGTGGCGGTCGGCGTGAACGCGCTTGCCGTGAGCCTCGGCGGCATCTCGGCCTATCGGCGCGCCTGAGCCGTGGCGATACTGCCCCTGTTTCTCGACGGCCTTACCTACCGCGCCGGCGACCTCATGCTGATCGACGGCGTCTCGCTTGAAATCGCGGACGGCGCCAAGACGGTGATCCTGGGGCCGAACGGCGCCGGCAAGAGCTTGTTGCTGCGGCTATGCCATGGGCTGATCAGGCCCTCGGCGGGTACGGTGCGGTGGCAGGGCGCCGATGGCTCGAATGCCCGCCGCCGCCAGGCGATGGTATTCCAGAAGCCAGTCATGCTGCGGCGCTCGGCGCGGGCCAACCTCGCCTACGGCCTGAGGTTGCACGGCATTCCCGCCGCCGAGCGGCAGGCTAGGATCGAGCAGGCGCTCGCCCGGACCGGGTTGAGCCCGCTCGCGGGGCGGCCGGCAGCGGTGCTTTCGGGTGGCGAGCGCCAGCGCCTCGCGCTCGCCCGCGCCTGGGCGCTGGAGCCCGAGGTCCTGTTCCTCGACGAGCCGACGGCGAGCCTCGATCCCGGCGCTACTGCCGCGGTCGAGGCGATCGTCGAGGAGATTCACCGCGCCGGCACCAAGATCGTCATGACCACGCACGATCTTGGACAGGCGCGCCGACTCGCTGACGAGATCATCTTCCTCGACCGTGGGCGCGTGACCGAGCGCGCGGCGGCGGAGGTCTTTTTCCGCTGCCCGGCGAGCGAGGCCGGCCAAGCGTTCATCGAGGGCCGGCTGGTGTGGTGAGACAAGCGGCGTTGTGCGGAGTGGTCGCCGGGGCGCTGAGCGTCCTTGCGCTGCTGCCGGTGGGAGCGGCGGAGCGCTTGCTGACGCTCGCCTCTACGACCTCGACCGAGAACTCGGGCCTGTTCGCCCATATCCTTCCCAAGTTCGAGGCGGCGAGCGGCATCCGCGTACGGGTGGTCGCGGTGGGGACCGGGCAGGCGATCCGGCTGGCGCGAAACGGCGACGCCGACGTGGTACTGGTCCATCACACGCCCTCGGAGGAGGGCTTGGTGGCGGACGGCGTTGGATTGGCCCGCTATGACGTGATGTTCAACGACTTCGTGCTTGTTGGCCCCGCGGGCGACCCTGCCGGCGTTCGCGGCCTCGCGCGCCCCTCCGCGGCGCTGGCCAAGATTGCCGCCACCGGGTCGGCCTTCGCCTCGCGCGGCGACGACAGCGGCACCCACATGGCCGAGCGTGACCTATGGCGGGGCACCGGCGTCGATCTCGAAGCCGCGAGCGGACGCTGGTATCGCGAGCTGGGTGCCGGCATGGGCGCGACACTCAACGCGGCGGTGGCGATGAACGCCTATGCGCTGAGCGACCGGGCGAGTTGGATCGCCTTTGCCAACAAGGGCGAGTTGACGGTGCTGGTGGAAGGCGATCCCGCGCTCCGCAACCAGTACGGCGTGGTGGCCCTCGACCCGGCCCGGCATCCCCACGTCGCGGCGGCGGCAAGTCGCGCCTTCGTCGCGTGGCTACTCTCGGCAACCGGTCAGGCGGCGATCGCGTCGTACCGAGTGGACGGCCAACAGTTGTTCTTTCCCAACGCCGGCGATCCCGACGGCTGAGGCCGCGGGTCAGGAGATGACGATGACGGATGCCTCGGTCTTTGGCGCACTCAGCGGCCCTTGCGGAGGCCGGCGGCGGCGCGGAGGATCAGGGTGCCGAGGATCAAGGCGCCGCCGAAAAAGGTTTCCCGCGCCGGCACCTCGGCCAGGACGAGCCACACCCACAGCGGGCCGATCACCGCCTCGAGGAGGGTGATGAGGGTGGCATCGGGCGCGGGGATGTAACGCGGCGCGGCGACGATCAGCACGAACGAGACCGGCAGGACCACGACACCGAGAATCAAGAGGTAGGCGAAAGCGCGCGCATCGACGGCCAGCGGCGAAGCCAACGGCGACACGCCGACCGCCAGAATCAGGCCCATAAGCACCAGCGTCGGCGCCATGTCCACCCCGCGCGCGTGGCGGAAGATCACGAAGGCGCTGGCGAAGGTGAAGGCGGCGCCAACCGCGCTGAGGTCGCCCAAGAGCGTGCCGCCGCCAAGGCCGCCGGCGAAAATGATGGCGATGCCGACGAACACCGTGATCACTGCGGTCCAGGTGTGGGCCGATACCGCCTCGCTCAAGAAGACCCGTGCCAAGACTGCGGCGAACAGCGGCGCGGCGCTGAGGATGACCAAGGTGTTGGCCACGCTCGTCGTGCGGATCGAGGTCACGAACAAGACCGTACTTGCTGCCATCAACAGCGCGGCCACGACGCCGAGGCGTCCGATGGCATGCAGTATCTCGGGCGTGGCGGACCGATAGCGCACGCCCAAGATGACGCCGAGCGCGAGCGCCGCCAGCAGGCCGCGCCAGAATAGTAGCGTCCACACATCGGTCTCGATAAGGCGGACCAAAAGCGAGTCCGGGCTCAGCACGACGACGCCCACGGTGGCAAGCGCGAAGCCGCGCGCGTAGTCCGTCTTCCCTTCGGTCCGCCCCGGTTGCATGGACTCCCCCCGCCCGGCCATATTCGCCCTCCATGATGCCATGGAACCACCGTCGGGAGGATGCGGCACGATGAGCGACCCGGAACCCTACGAAGTCTTCGCCATCCGCTACGGCTCGCGGCCCGAGCGCATGCGCAGCGAGAACTTCATCGCCGGCGATCCCCACGACGGACCGATGGCGCTCGATTACTTCGTCTGGGCCATCGTCGGCAAGGAACGCTCGGTCGTAGTCGATACCGGGTTCGACTACGAAGAAGGCAAGCGGCGCGACCGCAAGACCTTCCGGCTGCCGCGCGAGGGTCTGGAAATGGTCGGCGTCGACGCCGCCAAGGCCGAGGACGTGGTGGTGACCCACCTTCACTACGACCACGCCGGCACCGTCGATCACTTCCCCAACGCTCGCTTCCATTTGCAAGAGGCGGAGATGGTGTACGCCACCGGCCGCCACATGTGCCACCAAGCGTTCAACCACGCCTACACCCCGGCTCATATCTGCACCATGGTGCAACGCGCCTTCGAGGGCCGCGTCGCGTTCCACGAGGGCGATTGTGAGATCGCGCCCGGCATCAGCCTCCACCGCATCGGCGGCCACACCATGGGTATGCAATGCGTGCGGGTGATGACCGCGCGCGGCTGGGTGGTGCTGGCCTCGGACGCCACCCACTATTACGAGAACATGGAGGCGGTGCGGCCGTTCCCGATCGTCTACAACGTCGCCGACATGGTGCGCGGCTACGAGATCATGCGCGGCCTCGCGTCCTCGTCCGACCACGTCATCCCCGGCCACGATTCCAAGGTCGTGGAGTTCTACCCGGCGCCGCGCTCCGACCTCGAAGGCATCGTCGTCCGCCTCGACGTGCCTCCCAGCACCGGCTAGACCCTATTCGGCGGCCGGACGGACGCCACCCTCGTCGAAGGCGTGGGGGTAGTGCGCGCGGGCGTGGCGCTCGGTGATGTAGCCCTCGCGGAGGTCGCGGTGGACCGTGCCGGGATCGCGTTCGGCGGGGGGGCCGTAGCCGCCGCCGCCGCCGCAGTGGAGCTCGAAGGTCGCGCCCTTGGGCACGTGGAGGCGGGTCTTCTTGCCGAACTCGACGCGGCGGCCGTCGGGGTAGCGCAGCACACACAGGTTCGGCTGGCCCTCACGGCCGCCCGCCAAGCCCCACGGCGCCGTCTTGGTCCGCTCCACATGCGGCGTGGCGTAGCATTCCTCGAGCGCGTGGAAGAACATCTCGATCCCCAGGCCGCCGCGATGGGTGCCCGGCCCGCATGAATCCGGCGTCAGTTCCACCCTCTCCAAGAGCCACGGATTGCGGGCCTCCCACACCTCGACCGGCGAAAAGCGCGTCGCCGATTCGCAGATGTGCATGAGCGTGCCGCCGTCGCCACTCACGTGCCCGCCCTGGCCCACCGGGTGCGGCGAGCCATCGGCCCAGGGCTCGCCGCTGGCTTCGCGCGTGCCCCACCAGACGATGCCGCAGAGATCGCCGCCTGAGCACGCCGGCACCGCGTCGGGCAAGGCCTTGGCAATGGCGTCGTAGATCACCTCGATCGCCTGCAACGCCGGCCACAGATAGAGAAAACATGGTGAGGGCGGCAGGGGGTGGAACATCGAGCCCGGCCGCGTCACCACCTCGATGGGCCGGAAGTGCCCTTCGTTTGGCGCCTCGCCGCCGCCGGCCAGCATGCTGATAGCGATGCGGCTGGCCGAGACCGTCGAGGCCAGCGGCGTGTTGATCGGTCCGGGGTGGGCATCGGGCGTCTTGGTATAATCGACGCGGACGGTGGAGCCTTCGACCTCGACGGCGATCTCGAAGGGCACCAGGACCTCGTCGAGGCCGTTGTTGTCCATCCGCCCGTGGCCGACGTAGCGCCCGTCGGGGATCTTGTCGAAATAGCTGCGCACCACGGCCTCGCCGTGGTCGTACATGCGCTCGACCGAACGCGAAAACGATTCGAGGCCGTAGCGCTCGACCACGCGGACCAGCTCTTCGGCCCCGGTGCGAACCCCGACGCCGAGCGCGTTGAGGTCGCCCGCCACCATCTTCGGTACCCGCGAGTTGGCCAGGAAGGTGCGGTACATGTCCTCGACCAGCTCGCCGCGGGCATAGAGCTTGACGCCGGGGTAGGTGGTGCCTTCCTGGAACACATCGACGGTGTCGGTGCAGTAGGGGTCCTTGCCACCGATGTCCAAGAGATGGGCCTTGATCGCGGTGTAGCCGATAAGGGTGGCGTCGCCGAGGAAGACGGGCATGACGAAGGCCATGTCCTGCTGGTGCGAGCCGGTCCCGTAGGGGAAGTTGTAGAGCACGATGTCACCGGGCTCGAGCGCGTCCTCGCCGCCCACGCCCGTGACCGCGCCCTCGACGCAGAAGTTCATGGTCCCCATGAAGGCGGGCAGGCTGGGCGCCTGGGCCAGCATCCGCACCTCGCGGTCGTAAATCGCCACCGCGAAGTCCCAGACCTCGTAAATCACCGGCGAGAACGCGGTGCGCACCAGCGCCCGCTTCATCTGGTTGGCCGCGGAGTAGAGCGAGTGGCGCACGATCTCGGTGGTGACCGGATCGGCGTCGGCCTCGCCGCGCGAGGCGCCCGCGCCACAGCGGTAGGTTTCGGGCGGGTGTTGTTTCATCGGCGCTTCCTCGAAGCTCGGCATTATGGACACAATCGCCGGGTGAACCTAGACCCCTTGCGCCATGGAACCGCAAGGGGTTGAACGCAAGCTCGCCGCCGTCCTGTCGGCCGACGTAGCCGGCTATAGCCGGCTGATGGGGTTGGACGAGGAGGCGACGCTCAAGACGCTGACCGAGTACCGCGGCGCCATGGGGGCGCTGATCGCCGGCCACGGCGGGCGCATCGTCGGCACCGCCGGCGACAGCGTATTGGCCGAATTCGCGAGCGCCATCGAGGCGGTGCGCTGCGGCATCGAGATTCAGCAGGACCTTGAGGGCCGCAACGCCGAGCTCGACCCCGAGCGGCGCATGGAGTTCCGCATCGGCATCAACCTCGGCGACGTGATGATCGAGGGCGACGACATCTACGGCGACGGCATCAACGTCGCCGCGCGGCTGGAGAGGATTTCCGAACCCGGCGGCCTGTGCATCTCGGCGACCGTGTTCGAGCACGTCCGCGACCGCATCCCTCACGACTTCGAAGACCTGGGCGAGCACTCGGTCAAGAACATCACCCGCCCGGTGCGGGTCTACCGCGTTCCGCTGGCCGAGAAGGGGTCCCCCACGGCGGCCCCCGGCACCGCGACAGGCGACGGCCTGGAGCTTCCCGACCGGCCCTCGATCGCGGTGCTGCCGTTCGAGAACGTGAGCCAAGACCCTGCCGAGGACTACTTCCCCGACGGCATCACCGACGACATCATCACCGAGCTGTCGCGCCGCCGCGACCTGTTCGTCATCGCCCGCAACTCGGTGTTCACCTACAAGGGCAAGCCGGTAAAGGTGCAGGACGTGGGCACCGAACTGGGCGTCCGCTACGTCCTGGAGGGAAGCGTACGCAAAGCCGGCGGGCGCGTGCGCATCACCGCGCAGCTGGTCGAGGCGGCGAGCGGCCACCACCTGTGGGCCGAACGCTACGACCGCGAGCTTCAGGACATCTTCGCCGTCCAGGACGAGATCACCGAGACCATCGTCGGCCGCCTCGTCGGCAAGCTCGATCAGGCCGAACGCGACCGGGCGATGAAGAAGGCGCCCGACAGCCTCGAGGCTTACGATTGCTACCTGCGCGGATTCGACCGCTTCATCCGCTTTACCCACGAAGACCGAGCGGAAGCGCGCGAGATGATCGAGAAGGCCGTGGCGCTTGATCCGGGCTACGCGCGCGCTTACGCATTGTTGGCCTGGAGCCACCTTTCCGAGGTGTTTATGGGCTGGAGCGAGGATCCGGTCCAATCCCTGGGCATCGCCTTCGAAACCGCGCAGAAGGCGCTGTCGATCGATGCCTCGGACGGTTGGAGCCATTGGGTGGTGGGGGCCGTCCACCTCTATCAGCACCAGCACCAACGGGCCGACGCCGCCCTCGCCAGGGCGCTCGATCTCAACCCCAACGACGCCGACGTGCTGGCGCACCGGACGATGATGTTCGTCTACACCGGGAGAGTCGACGAAGCGGTCGAATCGATCAACCGGGCGATGCGTCTCAACCCCCACTGTCCGTGGTGGTACTTCTGGCTCATGGGTTGGGCCGATAGGATGGCGGGGCGTCCCGAGGATGCGATCGCAACGATCGAACGCATCGGCACCCCCATACCGGAGTGCCGGCTGGTTACGATCGCGA
>CAYUNL010000117.1:0-8592 GCA_964446055.1 uncultured Alphaproteobacteria bacterium
CCCTGGCCTTCGTGACCGTGCGGCAGCAGCATCACCAGACCCGACATGCGCAGCCACTTGGATTCCCCCGAGGCCAGGAATTGGTCAATGATCACCTGGGCGCCGTTGGCGAAGTCTCCGAACTGGGCCTCCCACAACACCAGCGCGGTGGGCTCGGCCTGGGTGTAGCCGTACTCGAAACCCAAGACAGCAACCTCGGACAACATGCTGTCCACCACCTCGTAGGGGGCCTGGCCCTCGGTGATGTTGTTCAGCGGCACGTAGCGGGCCTCGGATTCCTGGTCCACGAGCACCGAGTGGCGGTGCGAGAACGTGCCGCGACCGCAATCCTGGCCGCTGAGGCGCACCGGGCAGCCCTCCAACAACAGCGAGCCAAATGCCAAGGCCTCGGCGGTCGCCCAGTCGATCCCCTTGCCCGCCTCGATGGCTTTTCGTTTGGCATCCAGTTGACGACGGATGGTGCGGTGGGCGTTGAAATCGGGCGGCAAGTCGCAGAGCGCGCGTCCCACCTTCTTTAGGGCGGAGGATCCGACGCCGGTCTTGCCGCGGCGGGCTTCCCCACTGGCCACGTTGAGGCCGGTCCATCGCCCCTCGAGCCAGTCCGCCGTGTTGGGTTTGTAGTTCTTGGCGGCCTCGAACTCGCCCTCCAAACGCTGGTAATAGGTCTCGACCATTTCCTCGGCGTCCACGGCAGCCATGACGCCGGCCGCGGCCAGCCGCTCGGCGTAGAGGTCGCGCGCGGTCGAATGCTCGGCGATCTTGCGGTACATCAAAGGCTGGGTGAAGTTTGGCTCATCGCTCTCGTTGTGGCCCTGGCGCCGGTAGCAGAACATGTCGATGACCACGTCCTTGTGGAATTCCTGGCGAAACTCGGTCGCCACGCGCGCGGCATGCACGACCGCCTCGACGTCGTCGCCGTTGACGTGGAAGATCGGCGCCTGCACCGCCTTGGCCACGTCGGAGGGATAGGGAGAGGAGCGCGCGTAGCCGGGGCTGGTGGTGAAGCCGATCTGGTTGTTGACGATGATGTGCATGGTACCGCCGGTTCGGTAGCCACGAAGCTCGGACAGCCCGAAGCACTCGGAGATCAGGCCTTGGCCGGCGAAGGCGGCGTCGCCGTGCATCAGCACCGCCATGACTTTGGTGCGGTCGGTATCGTGAAGCTGCATTTGCTTGGCCCGCGCCTTGCCCAGGACCACCGGATCCACCGCCTCGAGATGCGAGGGGTTGGGCGTGAGCGAGAGGTGGATCGGGCGGCCGTCGATGTCGCGGTCCGACGAGGTGCCAAGGTGATACTTCACGTCGCCGGAGCCCTGGACGTCGGCGGGATGGGCCGCCTGGCCCTCGAATTCGGAGAAGATGGCGGTGTAGGGCTTGCCCATGACGTTGGCCAGGACGTTGAGCCGGCCACGGTGTGGCATGCCGAGAATGATCTCGCTGACCCCGAGCTCGGCGGCACGGCGGATAATCGCCTCGAGCGCGGGCAAGAGCGATTCGGCCCCTTCGAGACCGAAGCGCTTGGTGGCCACGTACTTGCGCTGCAGAAAGCGCTCGAAGCCCTCGGCCCGTGTCAGCCGCCGCAGAATGTTGCGCCGCCCGTCGTTGTTGAAGCGCGGGTGGAATTCCCGACCCTCGACACGTTCCTGAATCCAGGCCTTCTCCTCGGGGCTCTGGATATGCATGAACTCGAAACCGATGGTGCTGCAGTAGGTGCTGCGCAGAACCGAAACGATCTCGCGCAAACTCGGACGGCGGAGCCCGAGGACGCTGTCGATGAAAATGCTGCGATCGAGGTCGCCTTCGTCAAACCCGTAGGTCGTGAAATCGAGCTCGGCATGGTAGTCGCGATCCTCGAGGCCGAGCGGGTCGAGGTCGGCGATGAGATGGCCACGTACCCGATAGGCGCGGATCATCATCAGTGCGCGCAGGCTCGCACGGACTTTGTTGAGTGCCTCCGGCGCCTCGCTGCCGTCGATGGCGGCCGCGGCCTCGCCGTCGCCCTTGCCGGGCGCTTCGGGAGGACGGGGTGTCCAGGAGGCGCCCCGTGTGGCCGCGAGTACGGCGCCCAAGTCCTCGCCGAGGTCCGCGAACAGGTCCTGCCAACTTGGATCGACCGCGCTCGGATCGGTGAGGAAGCGAGCGTACAGGTCGTCGATAAAGGCGCCGCTTGCGCCCTCGAGAACCGCCGCAGGTTTTTCCTTGGCCATCATGAGTTGGTGTGCCCCGCGCCCTTGCGGAGACTATCCGTTGAGGACGCCGAGCAAGGTCTCACCGAGGCTGGCCGGGGAATCGGCGATGACGATGCCGGCATCGCGCATGGCCTCGATCTTGGCCTCGGCGCCACCCTTCCCGCCGGAGATGATCGCCCCGGCATGGCCCATGCGGCGGCCCGGCGGCGCGGTGAGACCGGCGACGAATCCGACCACCGGTTTCTTGACCTTGGACGCGGCCAAGAACGCCGCCGCCTCTTCTTCCGCACTTCCCCCTATTTCGCCGATCATGATGATGGATTCGGTGCCGGGATCGGCCAGGAACAGCTCGAGGCAATCGACGAAGCTGGTGCCGTTGACCGGATCGCCGCCGATGCCGATGCAAGTGCTCTGCCCGAGGCCCGCCGCCGTGGTCTGGGCCACGGCCTCGTAGGTGAGCGTGCCCGAGCGCGAGACGATGCCCACCGTGCCGGCGGTGTGAATGTGGCCCGGCATGATCCCCATCTTGCAGGCGCCCGGGGTGATGATGCCCGGACAGTTGGGGCCGATGAGCCGGGTCGGGGCGCCATTCAGCACCCGTTTGACGCGCACCATGTCGAGCACCGGGATGCCTTCGGTGATGCACACCGCCAAGGCGAGGCCGGCGTCGATCGCCTCGAACATGGCGTCACCGGCAAAGGCCGGGGGCACGAACAACATCGATGCGGTCGCGCCCGTGGCTTCCACGCAGGCGGCGACCGTATCGAACACCGGCAAGCCTACGTGTTCGGTCCCGCCCTTACCGGGGGTGACACCGCCGACGAGGCGGGTGCCATAGGCGAGCGATTGTTCGGCGTGAAAGCTACCCTGTGCGCCGGTGAAGCCCTGACACATGACCTTGGTCTCGGCATCGATCAGTACCGACATCTACTGGGCGCTCCCGACCGCGGCGGCGACCGCGCGGGCGGCCTCGCCCAGGTCGTCGGCGGAGACGATGGCGAGACCCGATTCGGCGAGCAGCTTCTTTCCCAAATCGACGTTGGTGCCCTCGAGCCGCACCACCAGCGGCACCGCCAGCTCGATCTCCTTGGCGGCGGCGATGATGCCCTCGGCGATGACGTCGCAGCGCATGATGCCGCCGAAGATATTGACCAAAATGGCCTCGACCTTGGGATCGGAAAGAATGATCTTGAAAGCCTCGCGCACCCGCTCCTTGGGCGCGTCGCCGCCGACGTCGAGGAAGTTGGCGGGCGTGCATCCGTGTTGCTTGATGATGTCCATCGTCGCCATCGCCAGCCCGGCCCCGTTTACCAGGCAACCGATACTGCCATCGAGCTTGATGTAGTTGAGATCGTGCTCGGCCGCCTCGCGCTCGGCCGGATCCTCTTCGTCGTCATCGCGGAGCGCGACGATATCGTGGTGGCGAAACAGCGCGTTGTCGTCGAAGTTGAGCTTGGCGTCGAGCGCCATGACGGCGCCTTCGGTGGTGACCACCAGCGGATTGATCTCGATGAGGCTGGCGTCGGTGTCGAGAAAGGCCATATAGGCCGAGATCATCAACGCCGTCGCAGCGCGGATCTCCTTGCCCTTCAGCCCGAGGCCAAAGGCAAGTTGTCGCGCCTGAAACGGCAGCATGCCGGTGGCCGGATCGATGGTGACCTTGAGAATCTTCTCCGGCGTGCGGGCGGCCACCTCCTCGATCTCCATTCCGCCCTCGGTCGAGGCCATCATCACCAACCGATCGCTGTCGCGGTCGACCAGGAGGCCGAGATAGAGCTCGCGCGCGATCTCGCAACCTTCCTCGATGTAGACCCGGCGCACCAGCCTGCCCTCGGCCCCGGTCTGAGGGGTGATCAGGGTCATGCCGAGAATCGCGCCCGCCGCCTCGACCGCGTCCTCCGCCGCGGCCTTGGCGGCCTTCGCGTCCTCGACCGATCGCACCACCTTGATACCGCCGCCCTTGCCGCGACCGCCGGCGTGGACCTGCGCCTTGACGACCCACACCGGGCCGCCGAGATCGCGGGCCGCCGCCGCGGCCTCATCGGGCGTGAAGGCGACCGTGCCCTTGGGCACCGCGACCCCGTACCGCGCCAGCAGCTCTTTGGCCTGATATTCGTGAATGTTCATGTCGCTGGTCGACCGCCCGGCCGATGGCATAGACCGGTAATGCTTATTACACCACTAAGATGCACGCAGGCGCCGCCGCTCAACTTCGCCGCCGCCGCCCGCGGGCGGCGGCGCGTCGGCGCGGCTTCGCCAGCGAAGGATCGAGCTTCTTCACCCGGTTGATGAGACCGCGAACGGCCGCGGCGGAATTGCGGAAGGCCTTCTTCTCGGTCGCGTTGAGCTTGATCTGCACGATCCGCTCGACGCCGCCGGCGCCGATCACCACCGGCATCCCGACGTAGAGGTCGCGCAAGCCATAGGCGCCGTCGGCGTATGCCGCGCACGGCAAGACCCGCTTCTTGTCCTTGAGATAGGACTCCGCCATCTGGATGGCCGCCGAGGCCGGCGCGTAAAAAGCCGAACCGGTCTTCAACAGGCCGACGATCTCGGCCCCGCCGTCTCGGGTGCGCTGAATGATGGCGTCCATGCGCTCCTTGGTGGTCCATCCCATCTTGATGAGGTCGGGAATCGGGATGCCGGCCACCGTCGAGTAGCGGGCGAGCGGCACCATCGTGTCGCCGTGGCCACCGAGCACGAATGCGGTCACGTCCTCAACCGAGACGCCGAACTCTTCGGCCAGGAAACAGCGGAAACGCGCCGAATCCAGGACCCCGGCCATGCCGACGACCTTGTGGGGCGGCAAGCCGCTTTGCTGGCGCAGGACCCAGACCATGGCATCGAGCGGGTTGGTGATGCAGATGACGAAGGCGCCGGGTGCATACTTCTTGATGCCGTCGGCCACCTCTTTGACGATCTTGGTGTTGATACCCAGAAGATCGTCGCGGCTCATGCCGGGCCGGCGCGGGATGCCGGCGGTTACGATCACCACGTCGGCGCCACGAATCGCGCTATAGCGCTTCGTCGTACCGGAAAGCGCGCTGTCGAACCCCTCGACGGGCGCCGACTGTGCGAGGTCGAGGGACTTGCCCTGGGAGATGCCGGGGACCACGTCGAAGACGACGACGTCGCCCAGCTCCTTGAGGCCGGCAAGATGGGCGAGCGTCCCGCCGATGTTGCCCGCGCCGATGAGTGCGATCTTGTTCCGCGCCATGGGGCCCCCTTTTCCCGCCACGGCCGAGGTCGCTAAGTACCGCGAATCCGGGCTGCCACGCAAGCTCGGCCGGGCCGAGATACGCGGCCCTTGAAGCGAGGGGGGATGTGTTACATATGCTTCGTGAGCCACTCGCGGTGGAACACCCGATAGGAGAGCCATGGCGGAAGAAAAGCGAGCCTTCGAGGCCGAGGTGTCCAAGCTCCTGCACATCGTTGCCAGCGCGCTCTACACCGACAAGCAGATCTTCCTTCGCGAGCTGATCTCGAACGCCTCGGACGCGTGCGAGCGGCTGCGCTACCTGGCCCTGACGGCGCCGGAGCTGACCGCGGAAGACCCCGAGTTTCGGGTCGTGGTCACCGCCGATGCGAAGAAGCGCAGCCTGAGCATCGCCGACAACGGCGTCGGCATGAACCGCGAGGACCTGATCGCCAACCTGGGCACCATCGCCCGCTCGGGCACGATGGCGTTCCTGGATCAGGTCAAGGAAGAGCGGGAGGAATCGAAGAGCCCGACCGATGCGGTCTCGCAGATCGGCCAGTTCGGCGTCGGCTTTTATTCGGCGTTCATGGTCGCCGACGAGGTCGTGGTGATCTCGCGCAAGGCCGGCGAGTCGCAAGCCTGGCGATGGATGTCGGACGGCGGCGGCGAGTTCACGCTGGCCGAAGCCGAGCGCGAGGCGCGGGGGATCACGGTGACGGTGCACCTAAAGAAGAAGGAAACCGATTTCCTGGACTCAGGCCGGCTGCGCGAGGTGGTGCGTACCTACGCCGATCACATCGCGCTGCCGATCGTGTTCAGCGACGAGGGCAAGGAAGAGACGCTGAACGCGGCCTCGGCGTTGTGGACGCGGCCCAAGCGCGACATCACGCCCGAGCAGTACACCGAGTTCTACCGTCACGCCGGACACGCCTTCGACGAGCCCTGGCTGACGTTGCACGCGCGCGCCGAAGGCAAGATCGAGTACACGATGCTGCTGTTCGTGCCGAGCTCGCGCCCCTTCGATCTCTTCAATCCCGACCGCAAGCACCGGGTAAAGCTTTACGTCAAGCGGGTCTTCATCACCGACGACTGCGAGGACCTGGTGCCGCCCTATCTGCGCTTCGTGCGCGGCATCGTCGATTCGGAGGACTTGCCGCTCAACATCAACCGCGAAACCCTGCAGCACAATCCGATCCTGGCGCGCATCCGCGCCCGGGTGACCAAGCGCCTGTTCCGGGAGCTGGAGAAGAAGGCGGACAAGGCGCCCGAGGAGTACGCGGTGTTCTGGGAGAACTTCGGCGCGGTGCTGAAGGAAGGGCTTTACGAGGACACCGAGCAGCGCGAGACCCTGTTCAAGCTCGCCCGCTTCCACACCACGGCCGCGGGCGAATCGCTGGTTTCACTGAGCCAGTACACCGAGCGCATGAAGGAGGACCAACAAGCGATCTATACGATCTCGGGCGATGACGAGGAGGGCCTGCGCCGCAGCCCGCAGCTCGAAGGCTTCGCCGCGCGCGGCATCGAGGTGTTGTTGCTGACCGACGCGGTGGACGATTTCTGGGTTTCCGCAGCCGGGGAGTACGAGGGCAAGCCCTTCAAGTCCGTGACCCGCGGATCGGGCGATCTCGAGGCCCTGCCGCTCGAGAAGGAAGCGGCCTCGCCGGAGCCCGAGGAAGACGCCGACGGGGCGAGCGATCTGATTGCGCTGTTGAAGCTGACGCTGGGCGATACGGTCAAGGACGTGCGCGCCTCGCGCCGGCTGACCGATAGCGCGGTGTGCCTGGTGGCCGACGAGGACCAGATGGACATGCACCTCGAGCGCGTCTTGTCGCGCCACCAACAAGTCACCAGCCGGGCGCCGCGGATTCTCGAAATCAACACCGGCCACCCGCTGATCAAAGCGCTGGGCACACGCGCCAAGAACAAGGGCGCGGCGGACGAGCTTGGCGACGCGGCGCGGCTGTTGCTGGACCAGGCGTGGATCGCCGAGGGCGAACCCTTGACCGACCCGGCGGCCTTCTCGCGCCGCATGTCGGAGGTAATGACCAAGGCGCTGGCCGGCTAGCCGGGCAAGAAAAACCCGGCGCGGGCGCCGGGGAGGTTCAGGGGGACAGTGGCGGCCGCGTCGGCCGCTCGATTGTTTGGCGGCGCCCGGCTTAGGTTTCGGGCGCGAAGCTCATTTCAGCGGCGCCGAAGATTTGGCCGTGGCTACCCTGCTGCACGATGATCGCGCAGCCGTCGCGGCCACCGTCGCGCAAATCGGCGAGTTGCAGCGAGAGCTCGAGCGCCTCGCCCTTCCACCAGCCAATACGCTCGATGGCACGCACGACGCGATGGTAGGTGATGGTGCGGCCGGCGTTCTCACCGCGCTCGATGGGAACGGTCTGGGAGGCGTCGAAGCGCACAAGCCATATCGCCGATTTGCGATCCGAGGTGAAATCGGGCGGGGCGGCGCCAATCCGAACCAGGACCTCGCCCGGCGCGCCTTCGACCAGGCTCACCTCGGTGCGTTGGCCATCACGAGCAGCCACGGCGTCAATCAATTCCTCGACCCGCTCGCGCCGCGAACCGACGGCGTGGGCGACCCCGCCAATCACCATCTGGGGGGTATAGACGCCGCGCGAGCCCAAGAAGCGCGCGTACTGCTTTTGCCGCGAGGTCGATTCGGCGGAAGAGAAGGTGTCCTTCCAGCCCAAGTAATCCCAGTAATCGATGTGGAAGCTGAGTGCGATTACGTCGTCCCGCGCCGCGAGATCGCCGAGAATCGCGTCGGCCGGCGGACAGGAGTTACAGCCCTGTGAGGTGTAGAGCTCAACGACGGTCGCGCGCTCACCCGCGGCCGCCGGGACCGCAAGCGCAAGAGCGGCGGCCGTCGCTAGAACCAGGAGTCTAAACATCGGCCGATACTAGGGCGCGCCGCGCATCAACCGCGAATCACGTCTCGGTGAGGGCGCCTCAAGTGGCGAGCAGGTTGCGCAAGACGTAGTGCAGCACGCCGCCGTTGCGGTAGTACGCGACCTCGTCCTCGGTATCGATGCGCGAGGTCAGCGTAGTCTCGGTGACCTTGCCGTTCTTGCGGGCGATGCGGCAGCCCACCTTCATGCGCGGCTTCATGCCCTTGGCGATGCCGATCAAGTCGAAGCGCTCGGAGCCGTCGAGCTTGAGGCTCTTTCGAGTCACCCCCTTGGCGAAGACCAGCGGCAG
>CAYUNL010000118.1:0-8588 GCA_964446055.1 uncultured Alphaproteobacteria bacterium
TGGCCGAGGTCGAGGTCGGTCTCGGCGCCGTCGTCGGTGACGTAGACCTCGCCGTGCTGGTAGGGGCTCATGGTGCCGGGATCGACGTTGAGGTAGGGATCGAACTTGCGCAGCCGTACCGAGAAGCCGCGCGCCTGGAGGAGAGCCCCCAGGGCCGCCGATGCCAAACCTTTTCCGAGAGAGGAAGCGACGCCGCCGGTAATAAATATGAACCGCGTCATGGACGGCTACGATACAACAGAATCTCCCAGGTGCCCAATCCCAAGCAAGAGCACCCGATTCATTCCGAAACCGGTACCGCCGGCGCGGCCGGCTCGGCAGGTTCGTCGGCCACCGGCGCCGGTTCCTCGATCAGCTGTGGCGTCACGCGCGCGCCGCCCGCGAGAATCGCCAGCCCTATGCTGGTGGCGATGAACAGGGCCGCAATCACCGCCGTCGAACGTGTCAACAAGTTGGCGGCGCCGCGACCGGTCATCAGCCCACCTCCTCCCCCGCCGATGCCGAGCGCACCACCCTCGCTGCGCTGCAGCAACACCACGATCACCAGGACGATCGCGAGCAGCAGATGGATGAGGAGAAGGATCGTTTGCATGGTGCCCAAAGGCCCGCTGGAGGATGGCGCGCCGCACCGCGCGGCCTTTACATGACTTACATCATCGTGCCCGGCAAGGGCAAATCAGGTGGCCACCGCGGCGTCCAGCGCCGTCACGATGGCCCAGAACGATTCGGCATCGAGGCTCGCCCCCCCCACCAGCGCACCGTCCACGCCGTCGACCGCCATCAACTCGTTGGCGTTGTCCGCCTTGACCGAACCGCCGTACAGAATTCGGAGATCGCCGGCGACCACGCTCCGGAGATGGGCGTGGACCGCTCCGACCTCCGCTGCGCTCGGCGTGCGTCCGCTACCGATGGCCCACACCGGTTCGTAGGCGAGCACCGTGTTTGCCGCCGTCGTGGTCTCGGGCAGTGATGCCCGGGCCTGGCCCGCGACCACCGCGAAGGCTTGGCCCGCGTCGCGCTCGGCGGCACTTTCGCCGACGCAGACAATGGCCGAGAGGCCTGCGCGGTGGACTGCCGAGGCCTTGACGTTGACCATCGCATCCGTCTCGCCATGGTCGGCGCGGCGCTCGGAATGACCGACGATGACATAGGCACAGCCGCTGTCGGCCAGCATCTCGGCGCTCACATCGCCGGTATGCGCGCCCGAGACCTCGGCGTGACAGTCCTGCGCCCCGAGCCGCAACGGCGTACCGTCGATCGCAGCTCCGATCTCGGCCAGCAGTGTCGCTGGCGGGCATAACAGCACCTCGCACGCCGGTGCCGCGGCGGCGCCGCGCGAAGCCAGGTCGCGGGTAAGGTCTAGTCCCTGCGCCCGCAATCCGTTCATCTTCCAGTTCCCGGCCGCCAAGGGCCGGCGCCCTGCTGCCATGGTTGATCCCTACGTGCGCTACCAGGCGCTGCCGCGCGGGCAATTGTGGGGCAATGCCCCACACCCCTACAAGTGCGATGGCCAAGATGGCACGTTGGTTGCCGGAGGTTGAGGTGGAAACTATGATCGGAGATGCAATTCGCCGCGCGGGTGTGGCAAGAAATGAGGCGCTAGGCCGATGCTGATTAAGATGCGGGAGAAGTCGGGGGGCTGGATCGCCAAGGGGGTTCTCCTGGTCCTGGTCATCGCCTTCGCGGCATTCTTCGGGTTCGGCGACTTCGCGCGACTTGGGGGAAGCCACCAGGCGGCGACGGTGGCGGTGGCCGGGGATACCGAGATCTCGGTGCGCGCGTTGGAGCGCGAGTATCAGGTGCAGCTACGTCAAGTCACCGACCAGCTTGGCATCGATGCCGAGGAGGCCCGCCGCCTCGGTATCCGCGAGACCGTGCTGCAGCAGATGATCGGCGAGGCCCTGTTCGACCAGATCGGGTACGATCAGGGGATCTGGGTGGGCGATGCACTGGTACGGAACAACATCCGCGCCACCCACGCTTTCCAGCGGGACGGTGCGTTCGATCAAGTGCTCTACCAGCGCGCTCTTCACTCGCGCAGCGTGACCGAAGAAGCGTACTGGGCGCAGAATCGCCGAGGCATTGCGCGAACCTTTTTGACCGACAGTTTGGTGGGCGGCGCCATGGCGCCCGAGCGCCTGGCCGAGGCGGTCTTCCACCATCGCCAGGAACGGCGGGTCGCCGAAATCGTCGTTGTCGGGAGCTCTGGAGTCGGTGACGTGGGCACCCCCGACGCGACCACGCTCGGTGCTTTCTACGCCGAAAACCCGGGCCTCTTCATGGCGCCCGAATATCGGACGATCACGTTCGTGTCCCTGACGCCGGAGGCCCTGGTGGCCGAGGTTGTGGTGCCGGAGAACGAGATTGAGGACGAGTACGCCTACCGCGGCGATCAGTACCTCACGCCCGAGCGCCGCGATATCGAGCAGCTTATCTACGCCGACAAGGCCGCGGCGCTGGCAGGCCGAAAAGCGTTGCTGGAGGGTGCCGAGATCGTAGCCTTCGCAAACGAAAGCGGTGCCCTCAACGCCGACGCCGTGGCGATGGGCCTGATGGGCCACGTCGATCTCTTCGAGGGAATCGCCGACCCGGTCTTCGCGCTCGCCGAGGGTGGGATCAGCGCGCCGCTCGAAAGCCCGTTCGGCTGGCATGTCTTCCGGGTCAACGCCATAGAGCCTGAATCGCAAACTACTCTTGAGGAGGCGCGTGACGAGATCGAGCACGACCTCGCGCTCGGGCGGGCGGGAGAAGTCTTGATCGAGCTCGGCAACGCGCTCCAGGACGAGCTTGCCGGCGGCGCCTCGCTCGCCGAGGCCGCGGCGCGCCTCGATCTCGAGGTTGGCCGCATCGAAGAGATGGACGTCCGTGGCCTCGCCCCCGCAGGCGTCGCGGCCGCGGGACTGCCGGCCGATCGTGAGGGATTTCTTCGCGCCGCGTTCGAGGCCGAGGTCGGCTACGAGACGCCACTTGTCGATACCGCGGACGGCGGCGCGTTCATGCTGCTGGTCGAACGGGTTACTCCGCCCGCGGTACGCCCACTCGAATCGGTTCGCGATGCCGCGATCGAAGCATGGCGCGAGGCCGAGCGGCGGCGGGCCGCTGGAGAACTGGCCGAGACGCTGGCCGCGGAGGTGCAGAGCGGTAAGACGCTGGCCGCGCTGGCCGGCGCCCGCGGCCTCGGCGTCCGCACGACGGAGCCCCTGGGGCGGCGCGCTGGTGGCGTCGAGGCCGACGTCTCGGCGAATCTAATCGCCAGGCTATTCGAGGCCAGCGTGGGTGAGGTCGTGACCGCGCCGCGGACCGCCGGCGGACACGTGGTCGCGCTGCTGAAGGAAGTGGTGGCTGCCGAGCGCCGCGCCGATGACGCTGCCTACGATCGGCTCAAGGAAGGGTTACGGCGAGGCATGGGCCAGGACCTGATGGCTCAGTATCAGTCCTACCTGGCCGACGATCTAGGGGTCGAGGTGAACGAGGGGTCCATCGAGGCCTTGTTCTGAGGCGAGGCGCCGGGCGACGATCGCCGCCACCGGGACCAAAACGAGGCCGCGGCCGCTCAACTGCGGCAACCAGCGCTCCAAGACATCCAGGGTGACGGTGTGGGGGTGGCCGATGGCGATGGCGTGGCCCTGACGCCGGGCCACGGATTCGGCGAGGTCGAGTTGGCGCCCGATCGCGCTCGCCGACAACTCGTTGTCGAGGAAGACATCGCGTTCGAGGAACGGCAGTTCCAGGGCTAGGGCTACTCCCCTGCCCCGTGTCCGCGCGCTGGTCCGCGAATCAAGAAACATAAGGCCGCGGGCGCGCAGTGCCTCGAGCACTGTCGTCATCGCTGCCGCGTCTGCGGTAAAGCGGCTTCCCATATGGTTGCTGATACCGACGTAGCCCTCGAACCGATTGAGCGCCCAGTCGAGGCGGTCCGCGGTCTCGCTGGCATCGAGCGCGGTGCGCAGCGCATTGGGGCCCGGGTCCTCGGTCGCGCTCTCCGGCTCCATCGGCACGTGGACCAACAGTTCGTGGCCAGCGGCGCGGGCGTCCGCGGTCTGTGCGTCGAGGCCTGCTGCATAGGGCAAATAGGCGAGCGTCAGCGGTCCGGGCAGCCGCGCCGCCCGCTCGGAATTGGCGCGGTTCAAGCCGACGTCGTCAATGACGATGGCGATCCATGGCGCGTCCGGGTCGGCGTTCACGGCGACGGCGTTGCGGCGCCACGCCGGCAGCGGTGAGGGTTCGACTTCCGCCACCGTCACCTTCGCGGGCGCCGAAGGCTGGACTGCGCCGGGTTCCGCCGGTTGCTTTGCAAGCGGCTCCGGTGCGGCCGTGGCGACCGCCGGCGTAGCGGGTGGCATCTCGGGGATGAAGCGGCCGAGCACGATGCCGACGCCTATTCCGACGGCAAGGATGCACAAGGCGGCGACCAGCCACGGTCCCGTGCTTGGCGGTGCCGGGGGCGGCACGCGTCTCGATCGCGCTCGGACAGTCAGCGGTCGGCCTTTCAATCAGCCACAGGATATCGTGGTCGAGAGATCCAACTCCACAATATAGGTCCGAGGACCCAAAGCACCACCCTTCGTGGGACCAAGGACAATGCCGAAGAAGGGAAACCTCACTCCCGCGGCGAGCGGCACGCCGAGCGAGTTACTCACGCATCACCCGACACATTGGGTGCGCCGCCACGTCGGATTCAAGGTTCTGGCCTGCGTGCCGACATGCCACGATAATGGCCTGCCATGACGGACCCGGATTTCAAGCACCACATCGCCCGAATCGCCGCGGGCGAGCGCCTCTCGGTCGCCGATGCCCGGGCCGCGTTCAGCGTAATGATGTCGGGTGATGCGACGCCGGCGCAGATGGGCGCGTTCCTGATGGGACTTCGCGTGCGCGGCGAAACGGTGGACGAGATCACCGGAGGCGCGATGGCGATGCGCGAGAAGGCGCTGAAGGTGGCGGCCCCGCCCGAGGCCATCGACACCTGCGGTACCGGCGGCGATTCTTCGGGCACCTACAACGTTTCAACCGCCTCGGCGCTGGTGGTTGCAGCCTGCGGGGTGCCGGTGGCCAAACACGGCAACCGAGCGCTTTCCTCGCGCTGCGGCTCGGCCGACGTATTGACCGCGCTCGGCGTCAATATCGACGCCGACATGGCGCTCGTTGAGCGCTGCATCGCCGAGGCGGGAATCGGGTTCCTGATGGCGCCACGCCACCACGGCGCCATGCGCCACGTCGCCGGGCCGCGCATCGAACTCGGCACTCGCACAGTTTTTAACCTTCTCGGACCGTTGTCGAATCCCGCCGGGGCCACGCGCCAGCTGATCGGCATCTTCGCCGAGGCCTGGATCGAGCCGCTGGCCGAGGTACTGCGCGCGCTCGGCTCGCGCCACGTCTGGGTGGTCCACGGCAACGATGGACTTGACGAGATCACGACCACCGGTCCGACGGCGGTGGCGGAGCTCAAGGATGGCGCGGTGCGCCGCTTCGACCTCTCCCCCGCCGACTTCGGCGTCACGGCGGCGGCGCCCGAATCGCTCAAGGGCGGTGATGCCGAAACCAATGCGCTTGCGTTGAACGCAGTCTTGGACGGTCACGAAGGGGCCTTCCGCGATATCGTGCTCGTCAACAGCGCCGCCGCGCTCATCGTCGCGGGCAAGGCTGGCGATGTCCGGGAAGGCGTGGCGATGGCGGCCAAGGTGCTCGACGCCGGTGAGGCGCGTAAGGTGCTCGAACGCCTGGTGCGCATCTCCAATGAGGTGCTGCCCGACGAGGCCGCCCAATGAGCGATGTACTTACCCGGATTTGCGCCGAGAAGCGCCGCCACGTCGATGCCGCAAAGGCCGAGCGCAGCGCCGATGCGCTTTTCCGCATGGCCAAAGCGGCGGCGCCGGTGCGCGGCTTCCGGAACACGCTTGAGGCGACGCGCGCGGCCACCGGCACTGCGCTGATCGCCGAAATCAAGAAGGCGTCGCCCTCCAAGGGCCTTATTCGGGCGGACTTCGACCCGCCCGAACTTGCCCGCGCCTTTGCGGCCGGCGGAGCAGCATGTCTGTCGGTGTTGACCGATACCCCGTTCTTTCAGGGCGCCGATAGTGACCTCAGCGCGGCGCGGGCGGCGGCGGCGCTGCCGGTGCTGCGCAAGGACTTCATTCTCGATCCCTATCAGGTGTTGGAGTCCCGCGCGATCGGCGCCGATTGCATCTTGCTGATCATGGCCGCAGTAGAGGACGCTGCCGCTGCCGAGATCCAGGCCACCGCGCGCGAGTTGGACCTGGACGTAGTCATAGAGGTGCACGACGAGGCCGAGCTCGAACGCGCTGCCCGCCTCGGGGGCCGGCTGATCGGCATCAACAACCGCGACCTCGCAACCTTCGAGGTCGATCTCGGCACCACCGTGCGTCTGGCGCCGCGCGCGCCGCCCGATGCCCTGGTGGTGAGCGAGAGCGGGCTCTCGAGGCCGGCGGACATCGAACGCGTCCAGCGCGCCGGGGTCGGCTGTTTTCTGATTGGCGAGTCGCTGATGCGCGCACCTGACGTCTCGGCCGCGACCCGGGCGCTGCTCGGCACCGCGGAGCCGTCCGCCCGTGCGGCGGCCGGGGGAGCCTGAAAATATGGCCGAGCTCAGCCATTTAGACGCCGAAGGCAAGGCGCGCATGGTCGATGTCGCGGCGAAGGAGGTGACGGCGCGGAACGCGCGGGCGCGGGCGAGCGTTACCATGCAGGCCGAGACGCTGCGCCTGATCATGGACGGTGGCCATGCCAAAGGTGACGTCCTCGGAATCGCGCGCCTCGCCGGGATCATGGCGGCCAAGCGGACCGCCGAGCTGATCCCGCTTTGCCACCCCTTGGCGCTCGATTCGGTTTCCGTCGAGCTCACCTGCGATGGCGCGCGCAACGCCGTGGACATCGAGGCGAGCTGCGCCGTGCACGGACGCACCGGTGTCGAGATGGAGGCCTTGACCGCGGTCACTGTGGCGGCGCTCACGGTGTACGACATGTGCAAGGCGGTGGACCGCGGCATGACCATCGGCGGGGTCCGCCTGACCCACAAAAGCGGCGGCAAGTCCGGAACCTTCGAGGCGGAGTGAGGCAGTGATCTCCGTCGCCGAGGCCCGTAGCCGCATTGTCTCGGCCCTCGATCCGGTGCCGAGCGAGACGGTGGCGCTCTCGGCTTCCGCCGGACGCGTGCTCGCCGAGGACGTGCTCGCCCGCCTCACCCAACCTCCCGTCGCGGTCTCGGCGATGGATGGCTTTGCCGTGCGCGCCGAAGACGTGGCCGCGGTGCCGGCAACCCTCAAGGTGATCGGCGAGGCGCCCGCGGGTGCCGCCTATGCCGGCGCGCTCGGGCCCGGACAAGCGGTTCGCATTTTCACCGGCGGCCCCGTCCCAAAGGGTGCCGACACCATTGTCATCCAAGAGAACACGGCCACGGATGGCGGCGCGGTCACGGTCCGGGTCGGCGCACCGCCGGGCCTGTACATTCGTCCCGCAGGCCTCGATTTCCATGCCGGCGAGGTCGGTCTCGCCGCCGGCCGGGTACTCAGCGCCCGCGATGTCGGTCTCGCGGCGGCCATGAACGTGCCCTGGCTTCGGGTACGCAGACGGCCGCGCGTGGCGCTGCTTGCGACCGGCGATGAGATCGTACGCCCCGGCGATCCGGTCGCCGCCAACCAGATCGTAAGTTCGAACACCTTGGCGCTGGCTGCCCTGGTGGCGGCGAATGGCGCTGAAGCCACGGATCTGGGCATCGTCCGCGACGAGCGCGATTCGCTCCAGGCCGCGGCGGCCGAGGCCGACGGCGCCGATTTGTTGATCACCATGGGTGGCGCCTCGGTCGGCGAGCACGACCTGATCCGGAGCGCGCTCGGCGAGGCCGGGTTGGCGATCGATTTTTGGCGCATCGCCATGCGCCCGGGCAAGCCGCTCATATTTGGGCACTTTCGCGGGACGGCGATGCTCGGGCTGCCGGGAAACCCGGTATCCTCGCTCGTCTGCGGGCTTGTGTTCGTGATTCCTGCGGTGCGGGCCCTGCTCGGCCTCGAGGCCGATGGGCCCAAGTTCGAAAGCGCCGTGGCCGGATGCGACCTCGCGGAAAACGATGGGCGCGAAGACTACCTTCGGGCCGAGTATTCCAGCGATGGCACGGGTCCGCCGCGGGCCACCCCGTACGAGGTTCAGGACAGCAGCATGCTCTCGATTTTGGCGAAGGCGGAGTGCCTGATCGTGCGTCCCCCTAAGGCCTCGGCGGCGCGCGCCGGCGATCCCGTCTCGGTCATTCGCCTGTCCTCGGCTTCGATCGGTTTTTGATCGGCGGATTATTTTGCGTCCCTGGCGATTGCCCGCTTGACGGACGGTTGGAACCAAACTAGAACATGTGGGTGAGTTTCACGTTTGTTCCATATGTAGGACCGCAGCGATGCTGACGAGCAAACAACACGAGCTCTTGACGTTTATCAGCCGTCGTCTCAAGGAAACGGGTATTTCCCCTTCATTCGATGAGATGAAGGACGCGCTCCACCTACGCTCGAAATCGGGCATCCATCGTCTCATCACGGCGCTCGAGGAGCGTGGGTTCATTCGCCGCCTGCCCCACCGTGCCCGGG
>CAYUNL010000119.1:0-8581 GCA_964446055.1 uncultured Alphaproteobacteria bacterium
GCCGACGATGACGAAACGTGCCGAATCTCGGGTCTGGCTCATGGCGGCCTCTCGGATGCGCGTGGGATGCGAAGTCTAGGACCGGTCGGCGATCCCGCAAAGCGGGCGAGGGGGGCTACCGGCGACGGGTGAGTCCTTGGCCCGAAACAGATAGCGTCGCGCGACCTCGGCATAGCCCGCGAACCGATAGCCCCCATTCCCTTCCACGAGCGATTCGCGCTCCCTTCGGTAAGTCGCGGGAAGCGCGTACCAGGGGAGGTCTGGCCGCCCATGGTGCAGGAAGTGAAGATTGTTGTTGAGATAGAGGAGTCCCGGCACGGCGCCTCCTTCGACGATGGCGGTACGGTGGTCGGGGTTAGGTGCCGGACGGTGCTCGAGATAGGAGCGAAGGAGGGTGAGCGAGAGCCCAGGATAGGCGAACAGGGCGATGTAGGCCCACGGCGGAATCCGGCACACCGCGGTGACCCAAGCGAAGACCGCCGCCACCGAGGCGGCGTGGATGAGCCAAGCGCGTAGCGCGTCGCGATCACCGGCGGCGATCCGACCGGCCTCGATGCCCCAGAAGGCGAGCGCGGCGAGCGCCGGACCGACGAGCATTCGGCCAAGGAGCGTCTGGTTGAACCGATAGAGCGCGCGCAAGACCGGACCCATGCGCTGCCAGCGCGCGACCTCGCAATAAAACGATTCGGGATCGTCGCGCGGCGAGGTGAGGTCGGGCGTACGATGGTGCTCGAGGTGGCGCTCGCGATAAATCGCGTACGGCATCCACAGCCCCAGCGCGGGAATTCCCAACGCGGCATTCACCCATCGCGCGCCTGCCGGGTGGCCATGGACCGTCTCGTGCTGCAACGAGTTGTGCCAGCCGACGAACCACGCTCCCAGAACCAGCAGGGCCCACCACGGAAGCGAAGCCGCGTGCCAGGTCACAAGGCCCCAACCGCCGTAGACCGCGCTCGCGACCAGCCACGTCGGCCACTCGAAACGGCGGACGGCGGCGGCGCGGCGCGGATTCGGCGGCAACGGCGTCATCCCGCGAGCATGAGTTCGCGTAGGTGCGTAGACAACGTGCTAGTACGAAACATTGATGCATAATTGGTGATTTCACGCTCGACCCGGCGTATTGTTGTGGCGTGCTTGGGCAACCGGTTGCAGAAGATGGATCGGCGTGACACTGCGCGCCTGTTTCGGGCGCGACTTGGCGAGGCGATGGCGACGACCGGGCTCAATCGCTCGGCGCTTGCCCGTGGCATCGGCGTGGATCGATCGACGCTGTCGCAGTTGCTTTCAACCGAGCACGACCGCCTGCCGCGTGCCGAAACCGTGGTGGCGCTCGCCGCCACGCTCCAGGTGAGCCTGGACTGGCTGATGGGCTTGAGCGGCGAGGCCAAGCTTGGCGCCGACATCTTGCTCGAATCGATGCAGGTGACCCCGAGCCCGGGGAGCCCGGTCGACGCGGGACTCGCGCGCTGGCGCGCCGAGGCCATCGGCTACAAGATCCGCTACGTTCCGACCACCCTGCCGGACCTGGTAAAGACCGACGAGGTGATCGAGCACGAGTACCGCGACTTCTCGACCCGCGATGCGGACCGGGCCATCGTCGAGAGCCAGGGCAAGCTCGCCTATTCGCGGTTGCCGGAGACGGACATGGAGGTGTGTATGCCGGTGCAGGACGTCGAGGGGTTCGCCCGCGGCGAGGGCCTGTGGCGCGAGCTCTCGGCGCCGGCGCGCGGCGAGCAGCTCGAGTGGATGATCCAGCTCGTGGAGGAGCTCTACCCCTCGCTTCGGCTCTACCTCTACAACGGTCTGACCCACTATTCGGTGCCATTGACCGTGTTCGGCCCGAGGCGCGCGGCGATCTACATCGGCCAGATGTATTTCGTGTTCAACACCACCGAGCACATCCGCGTGCTCACACGGCACTTCGATTCGATGGTCCGCGCCGCAGTGGTGCATGCCGCCGAGTCGGCGCGTTACTTGAGCGAAGTGCGCGATCGCACGCGCTGAGCGCGCTTGTACCAGGGTTTGCGGATAAGGGCTCGTACGCGCGGCCGACTTCGGGCATTCTGGGCCGATGGTTGAACCCGTGATCACCGTCTTCGGCGGCTCCGGCTTCATCGGCCGCTACCTGGTGAAGCGGCTCGCCGCGAAGGGCGCGCGCGTCCGCGTGGCGGTTCGCGACCCCTCGGCCGCGGGGTTCCTGCGCCCGATGGGCGATGTCGGCCAGGTGGCGCCGATCCAGGCCAACGTCGGCAACGAGGCCTCGGTGGCTGCGGCGGTCGCCGGCGCAGGCGCGGTGGTGAACCTGGTCGGGATTCTGTTCGAGCGCGGTCGCCGCTCGTTCACCGCGGTGCACGTCGAGGGGGCCGGACGCGTCGCCCGGGCCGCCACCGCGGCGGGGGTCGCGCGGCTGGTTCAAGTCTCGGCGATCGGCGCCGGCGGCGATTCACCCTCGGCGTACGCGCGTTCGAAGGCGGCGGGTGAGGCCGCGGTGCGCGAAGCATTTCCCGGCGCCACGATCGTGCGGCCGAGCGTCGTCTTCGGTCCCGAGGACGACTTCTTCAACCGCTTCGCCGCGCTGGCCCGGCTGATGCCGGCGCTGCCACTGTTCGACGGCGGCGCGACGCGCTTCCAGCCGGTCTACGTGGGCGATGTCGCCGAAGCGGTCAGCCGCCTGTTGGACTCGCCGGAAAGCACCTCCCGGACCTATGAGCTCGGCGGCCCGCGCGTCTACACCTACCGTGAGATCATGGAACTGGTCATCGCCGAGACCCGGCGCGAGCGACGCCTGGTTTCGACTCCATTGGCGCTGGCGCGGCCGCTGGCGGCGCTAATGGGGCTGCTGCCCGAGCCCCCGCTCACCCGCGACCAGCTACTCCAGCTCGGCCGCGATAACGTTGTTTCGGACGGCGCGCTCGGGCTTTCCGACCTCGGTGTCGCAGCGCGCGCCATCGAGCCAGTCGTCGCGACTTATCTCCGACGTTACCGGAGGGCCGGTCACACCGAATCGCATCGCCCGGCCTAGCCGAGACCCGGCGAGTACCACCAGATCAACAGCGCCACCCCGGCGATCACGCGGTAGACGACGAAGGGCGTGAACCCGGCGCGCCGCAGCCACGCCATCATGACCGCTATGGTCGCAAGTGCGGCCAAAAAGGCCAGTGCCGCCGCAAGCGCAGCGCGAAGGCCGAGCTCAACATCGCCGGTTTGGTAGATATCGACGCCGCTAAGGATGCCGGCGCCGAGGATCGTAGGGATTGACAGGAGGAGCGAGAAACGCGCCGCGTCGCGCCGCTCGAAGCCGAGCAGGCGGGCCAAAGTGATCGTAATGCCGGCGCGGCTGGTGCCGGGTATAAGCGCCAGGACTTGCGCCAAGCCTATGAACACCGCACCGCCCGTGCCCAAGTGCTCGAGCCGGCGCACCGTCATGCTGGCACGGTCGACGAGGAACAGCAAGATCCCGAATCCGATTAGCGTCCCCCCGATCACATCCACGCGCCGCAGGCTCTCGTCGACGCCAAGGACGTGCATCGCCCCGCCCGCGATCACCACCGGGACCGTTGCCACGACGAGCAGGCCGGCCATCCGAGCACCCTCCGGCCTTCTCCGCCGCCCCGAGGCCGCCGACCACAACCCGCCGAGCATGGCCCCGACATCGCGCCGGAAATACACCAGCACCGCGCCGAGGGTGCCGACGTGGACCGCAACATCGAAGGCCAGCCCCTGATCCGGCCAGCCCGCAAGCGCCGGAATCACGGCGAGGTGGGCGGACGAGCTGATGGGCAGAAACTCGGTGATCCCCTGCACCAGGGCGATGACGATGATCTGAAGGAGGCTCATGGGGTGATGCTCGCCGCCGGGCCTGGTCCGGACAGATACCCGAATACGGGCGCTGTTGCACGATCTTCGTGGTAGTGCGGGTCCGTTTTATGTATCATTTCGAACCTATAATTTTCGTTCGAGCGCAGATTCCTTAGAGAATCCGCTTGGGCGAGTTGCGATTCAATCAAATAAGTCAATGAAGCTGTCTTAAAATGCCATTTTCCGCTGGTGTTTTGGGTAGGGCTGCGCTATGAAGGAATCGCGGGCGCAACGTCCACGGTCCACGAGGGACGCGCCGGCCCGCCTGGTAGGGGGAATGTCGTGACGGAGCGAATGCTCAGGTTCCTCGATGTCGAAAGCGCGAGGCCCGCAAAGCGCGAGGCCGATGCGCGATTGCACGACTTCCGCGAGATCTATGACGATTTTGAGCGTCGTCGGGCAGGCGAGCAAGCGGCTCGGTGCTCCCAGTGCGGCGTTCCCTTTTGCCAGGTCCACTGTCCGCTCGACAATAACATCCCGGACTGGCTTATGCTGACGGCCGCGGGGCGCCTCGAAGAGGCGTACGCGCTCGCCGCCGCAACCAACAACATGCCCGAGGTATGCGGCCGCATCTGCCCCCAAGATCGCTTGTGCGAAGGCAATTGCGTCATCGAAAAGGGCTTCGGCACGGTGACCATTGGCTCGGTCGAGAACCACATTACCGAGACCGCGTTCGAGAACGGCTGGGTGCAGCCACCGACGCCGCGCATCGAACGCGAGCAGAGCGTCGGTATCATCGGCGCGGGGCCCGGCGGAATGGCTGCGGCCGAAGAGCTCAGGCGTAAGGGTTACGCCGTCGAGGTCTACGACCGCTACGACCGGACCGGCGGCCTGCTGGTTTACGGAATCCCGAACTTCAAGCTCGAAAAGCATGTGGTCGAGCGCCGGACACGACTGCTGGAAGACGGTGGGATCGTATTCCATCGCAACGTCGAGGTAGGAGGCGATCTCTCTTTTGCCGAGGTACGTGCTGCGCACGACGCCGTGTTGATCGCTACCGGGGTCTACGCAGCACGCGACATCGCGGTGCCCGGTGTGGGCCTTGGCAACATCGTTCCCGCCATGACCTACCTTACCGCCAGCAACCGCAAAGGTCTCGGAGACACGGTGCCCGACTTCGAATCGGGCGCGCTCGACGCGGCGGGCAAACGCGTCGTCGTGGTCGGTGGCGGCGACACTGCGATGGATTGCGTGCGCACCGCGGTGCGCCAGGGCGCGGTCTCGGTGAGATGCCTCTACCGCCGCGACCGCGAGAACATGCCCGGTTCGATGCGCGAGGTGCGCCACGCCGAGGAGGAGGGGGTCGAGTTCGTCTGGCTCACCGCGCCCGAGGCCTTCCTCGGCGACACCGAGGTCAACGGCGTGCGTGCGGTGCGCATGCGGCTGGCTGCACCCGATGCCGCGGGACGCAGCGCGCCCGAACCGATCGAAGGCTCGAGTCACGTTGTCGATGCCGACCTTGTGGTGCTTGCGCTTGGCTTCGATCCCGAGGACTTGGGCGCCATGTTCGGCGAGCCTGAGCTGGCGCTCACGCGGTGGGGGACGATCGAGACCGACTTCCGCAGTTTGGCGACGCGCTGCGAGGGCACCTTTGCGGCCGGCGACATCGTGCGCGGCGCCTCGCTGGTGGTGTGGGCGATTCGCGATGCTCGGATCGCCAGCGACTCGATTCACGCTTATCTGCAAGAGCGGGCGCAGAGCGTCCCCGCCGAGCTCGTCAAGGCCTCCTGAGGCCCGGCCATGACCGTGCACGAATCCGGCGAGGAGTTTGTTGCAGCGTGGCGCGCCAACGCACGACGGTTGCGCGAGGCCGGCCTGTACGATCCCGCCGCCGAACACGATGCCTGTGGGGTCGGCTTCGTTACCGCCGTCGACGGCAAGCCGCGCCGCGCCGTCGTCGAGGCCGGGATCGACGCTCTCAAGGCGGTGTGGCACCGCGGCGCAGTATCTGCGGACGGCAAGACGGGCGATGGCGCCGGCATCCACGTTCAGATTCCGCAGGACTTCTTCAAGCAGCACATCACCCGCACCGGGCACGAGCCGCGCGAGGGCCCGCTGGCGGTCGGAATGGTGTTCCTGCCCAAGACCGACCTCGCCGCCCAGGAGACCTGCCGCACCATCGTCGAGAGCGAGATTCTGCGCTTCGGGTACAACATCTACGGCTGGCGCCAGGTGCCGGTCGATCCTTCGGTGATCGGCGAGACCGCCAACGCCACGCGGCCCGAGGTCGAGCAGATCATGATCGACAACCGCAAGGGCGGTCGCGACGAAAAGTTCGAGCGCGACCTCTATATCATTCGCCGGCGCATCGAAAAGGCGGTGCTCGATGCTCACATCGGCGATTTCTACATCTGCTCGCTCTCGTGCAACTCGCTGATCTACAAGGGCATGTTCTTGGCCGAGCAGCTGACCGCGTTCTATCCCGACCTCCTCGATGCGCGCTTCGTCTCGAACTTCGCCATCTACCACCAGCGCTACTCCACCAACACCTTCCCCACCTGGCGGCTGGCCCAGCCCTTCCGCATGCTGGCCCACAACGGCGAGATCAACACGCTCCGCGGGAACGCCAATTGGATGCAGAGCCACGAAATCCGCATGGCCTCGGATTCCTTCGGCGACCATGCCGAGGACATCAAGCCGATCATCCAGGCCGGCTCTTCGGATTCAGCCGCGCTTGACGCCGCCTTCGAGGCGCTGGTGCGCGGTGGGCGCTCGGCGCCCTTGGCCAAGACCGTGCTAATGCCGGAATCGTGGTCGAAGAAGACCACCATGCCCGAGGCCCGGCGCGCGCTCTACAGCTACTGCAACTGCGTGATGGAGCCGTGGGACGGCCCGGCCGCGATCGCCGCCACCGGCGGACGCTGGATTGTCGCCGGCATGGACCGCAACGGGCTCCGGCCGCTTCGCTACTGGCTCACCGACGACGGCTTGGTCTTGGTCGGCTCAGAGGCGGGGATGGTGCCATTCCCAGAATCCAAGGTGATCGAGAAGGGCCGCGTGGGTCCGGGCCAGATGATCGCCGTCGACAGCGTCGAGGGGCGGTTCTACCGCGACGACGAGATCAAGGACCTCTTGGCCGCCGAGCAGCCCTACGACGCTTGGGTCGAATCGATCGGTCGCTTGCCTGAGACCGAGGTCGCCGAACCCGAGCCGCTCACCGGCGATGCGCTGCGCCAGCGCCAGATCGCCGCCGGCTACACGATGGAGGAGATCGAGATCATCCTCCAGCCGATGGTCGAGGACGGCAAGGAGCCCACCGGCTCGATGGGCGACGACACCCCGCTTGCCGTCCTGTCGCAGCGCTACCGCGGCTTGCACCATTTCTTCCGCCAATACTTCTCCCAGGTCACCAACCCGCCGATCGATTCGTTGCGCGAAAACCGGGTCATGTCGCTCAAGACCAGGCTCGGCAACCTTGGCAACGTGCTCGGTCATAGTTCGAGCCAGACCGAGGTCTTGCTGTTCGAATCGCCGGTTCTGTCCAACCGCGATTTCGCCCAGCTACGGGCTCATATCGGCGAGAGCGCGTTCGAAATCGACTGCACCTTCGAGGCGGCCGGCCAGACCCTACGGCAAGCGCTCAATCGGATTCGCGACGAGGCCGAGGATGCCGTGCGCCAGGGCCGGGCCCACCTTATCCTCAGCGACGAAGGCGTCGGGCCCGAGCGCGCGCCGGTACCTATGATCCTGGCCGCCGGTGGGGTTCACAGCCATCTCGTGCGCGAGGGACTTCGCACGTTCACCTCGCTTCACGTGCGCTCGGGCGAGTGCCTCGACGTGCACACCTTTGCCGTCCTCATCGGCGTTGGGGCGACCACGGTAAACCCCTACCTTGCGGAACAGACGATCGCCGATCGCTGCGCGCGGGGTCTGTTCGCGGAGCTGCCGGCGCACCAGGCGGGCGAGCGCTACCGCGCCGCGGTGGACCAGGGTCTTCTCAAGATCATCTCGAAAATGGGCATTTCGGTGATCAGCTCGTACCGCGGCGGGCGCAACTTCGAGGCCGTCGGGCTGTCGCGATCGTTGGTGACCGAGTTCTTCCCTGGGATGGTCTCGCGCGTCTCCGGGATCGGCCTGCCCGGGATCGAGCGCATGGTGCTGGGGCTTCACGAGCAGGCCTTCGCCGCCGAACCGAACGTCCTTCCGACCGGCGGGCTCTACCGCTACCGCGCTTCGGGAGAGGTCCACGCCATCGAAGGCACCCTCATCCACATGCTCCAGGCCGCGGTCGCCAACGACAGCTTCGGCCAGTACCAGCGATACACCCAGTCGCTCGGCAAACTGCCGCCGGTCAACCTTCGTGATCTATTCGAGTTCGAGCCGAGATCCTCGCCGATGCCGCTGGATCGGGTCGAATCGATCACCGAGATTCGCAAGCGCTTCGGTACCGGCTCGATGTCGCACGGCGCGCTCTCGCGCGAGGCCCATGAGACGCTGGCGATCGCCATGAACCGCATCGGCGGCCAATCGTGCTCGGGCGAGGGCGGCGAGGACACCGAGCGGGCCAAGCCACGACCCAACGGCGACAATGCCAACTCGCGCGTCAAACAGATCGCATCGGCCCGATTCGGCGTAACCGCCGAGTACCTCAACAACGCCTCGGAGATCGAGATCAAGATCGCGCAGGGCGCCAAGCCCGGCGAAGGCGGGCAGCTGCCCGGCTTCAAGGTCTCGGCCGAGATCGCCCGCCTGCGGCACTCGACCGAAGGCGTGACCCTGATCT
>CAYUNL010000120.1:0-4990 GCA_964446055.1 uncultured Alphaproteobacteria bacterium
CGGGTGGCTGCCCCCTACATCGGCGAAAGTTTGCCTGAAGCCGAGGTCCGCTCGCTGATCGAGGAGTCCTATCGCGGCTTCGACGATGCCGCGGTCGCCCCGCTCAAACAACTCGCGGACGACCTCTGGATCATGGAGCTTTTCCACGGCCCGACGCTCGCCTTCAAGGACATCGCGCTGCAGTTGCTGGGCCGGTTGTTCGATCGGGCGCTGCGACGGCGGGGCGAGCGCGTGGTCATCATCGGTGCTACCTCGGGCGACACCGGTTCAGCGGCGATCGAGGCCTGTCGGGACCGCGAAAACATGGTCGTCTTTATCCTCCACCCCCACGGTCGGGTATCGGACGTGCAGAGGCGGCAGATGACCACCGTCGCCGCGGCCAACATCCACAACCTAGCCATCGAGGGCACCTTCGACGACTGCCAGGCGCTGGTGAAGGCGATGTTCGGCGATGCGCGTCTGCGCCAGGAACTGCGGTTGACGACCATCAACTCCATCAACTGGGCCCGCATCGTGGCCCAGATCGCGTATTACTTCCACGCCGCGCTGGCGCTGGGCGCACCCGAGCAAGGGGTAACCTTCGCGGTGCCGAGCGGGAACTTCGGCAACGCGTATTCCGGCTACGCCGCCCGCGCCATGGGATTGGATATCGCGCAACTCATCGTCGGCTCGAACCGCAACGACGTGTTGTCGCGATTCTTCGAAAGCGGAGAGCTTCGGCTTGCCGAGGTGGTGCCGACACTTTCGCCGAGCATGGACATTCAACTTCCGAGCAATATCGAGCGCTTGCTGTTCGAGCTCTGTGGGCGCGACGGCGCGGAGGTGGCGGCGATGATGGACCGGTTCCGGCGCGAGGGTGTACTGGCGCTGGACGGGGAGCGGCGAGACGCCGCCCGCGCGCTATTCGCCGGCCATCGCGTGGACGATGCCGAGACCACGGCAGCGATCGCCGAGGTCTATCGCGAGACCGGGGAGCTGGTGGACCCGCACACGGCGATCGGAATCGCTGCCGCGCGCGCGGCGCTGCGGGAGGGGTCCGGCCCTGTGGTCGCGCTGGCCACTGCGCATCCGGCCAAGTTTCCCGACGCCGTGGCCGCGGCGACCGGGGTGCGCCCGGCGCCGCCGCCACGACTTGGCGATCTGTTCGAACGGCCCGAACACCTGAGTGTCGTGGCAAACGACCTCGCGACGGTCAGGGCGATGGTGCGCGAGCGGGCGTGGCCCCCGGGCGCCGCCTAGGACGGGCCAGGCAATGGCGGTTTATACCGAGGTGTCGAAGAGTGCGCTCGACGATTTCATGGGCGCGTACGACCTTGGGCCGGTCGTCTCGTTCGAAGGCATCGTGGAAGGCGTCGAGAACACCAACTATGCGCTCCGCAGCGAAAGCGGCAGGTACGTGCTGACGCTTTACGAAAAGCGGGTCGCCGCGGACGATCTGCCGTTCTTCCTGGGGCTGATGGAGCATCTGGCGGGCCGCGGCATCGCCTGCCCGGTCCCGGTGCACGGGCGCGACGGCCAGGCGCTGCGCACGCTCTGCGGGCGGCCAGCGGCGATCACCTCGTTCCTCGAGGGTCGCCCCGTAGAGCACATCGCGGCCCGCCATTGCCGCCAGGTAGGCGCCGCACTCGCGACGCTTCACCGGAGCGGTGCGACCTACACGCTGCGTCGCGCCAACGCCCTGTCGGTCGCGAGCTGGCGCAGGCTGCTGGCGGCGAGCGCCGCACGCGCCCACGAGATCGCGCCAAACCTGGAAGAGACAATCGAGGCTGAGATCGCGGCGCTCGAACCGGTGTGGCCTGAAGACCTGCCGGCCGGGATCATTCATGGCGACCTCTTTCCCGACAACCTCTTTTTCCAAGGCGATGGCCTGTCCGGGATCATCGATTTCTACTTCGCCTGCGTCGACGCGCTGGCCTACGACCTCGCGATCTGCCTGAACGCCTGGTGTTTCGACCGCAGCGCAGTCTTCGATCGGGCAAGGGCGGTGGAACTGTTCGCCGGCTACGGTTCAGTGCGGCCGCTCTCGCAGGCCGAGGTAGCGGCATTCCCGAAATTGGCTCGCGGCGCCGCCGTCCGCTTCCTGCTCACCCGCGTTTACGACACCCTTCACCCGCCGAAGGGCGCCCTGGTCAAGCCGAAGCAGCCGCTCAACTATCTGAAACGTCTGGAGTTCCACCGCGCGGCGGCGGAACCCGATGCGTACGGATTACCCGGTCCCGGGAGTTGACTTGCCCGAGCCGACGCGCCCTAATCGCGCCGCCGTGAAAAAGGTCGTCGTCATCAACGTAATTCACGAGGCCGGCTTGCGCGTTCTCCAAGCGCGCGAGGACGTGGCGCTTGCGGTGGTGGCCGAGCCCGATGCGGAGCAGGTCCGCCGCGAACTCGCCGAAGCCCACGGAATCATCGTGCGTACCTTTCCCATCGATCGCCCGACGATCGAGGCGGCGCCAGCCTTGGAGGTCGTCTCGCGCCACGGTGTCGGCTACGACAATGTGGACGTGGCGGCGCTCGACGAGCGCGGGGTGCCGCTGACGATCGTCGGCGACGTCAACGCCGTGCCGGTCGCCGAGCAAGCGCTGTTCATGATGCTGGCGCTGGCCAAGAAGGGGGCGGCGTTGGACCGCGCGGTGCGCGGCGGCGAGTTTGCCAAGCGCGACTCGGCCGGGATCGCCGAGCTCTGGCGGAAGACCATTCTGATCTTGGGTTTCGGCCGCATCGGCCGGCAGGTGGCGGCGCGTTGCCGGGCCTTCGGCATGACGGTGCTGGCCTACGATCCCTATATCGACGCCGCGACCATCGAGGCCGCGGAGGGCCGCAAGGTCGAGGACTTCCGCGATGCACTCGGCGAGGCCGACTATGTCACGCTGCACATGCCGCTGGCGCCGGAGACCGCCAACATGATCGGCGCCGCGGAGCTTGCGGCGATGAAGCCGGAGGCGTGCCTGATCAACGTCGCCCGCGGCGGGCTGGCCGACGAGGCCGCGCTGACGGCGGCGCTGCGCGAGGGCGGGATCGCCGGCGCCGGGCTCGATACCTTCGCCAGCGAGCCGCCCGAGCCCGACAACCCGCTGCTGACCCTCGAAAACGTCATCCTCAGCCCGCACAGCGCCGGGCTAAGCGATGAGTGCCGCGAACGCATGGCAATCGCCTGCGCCGAGAACGTGCTTGCCGTCTTCGACGGCTCGATCGAGCCGCGCCTGGTGGTGAACGCCGCGGTCGTGTAGCGGACGGCGCGGACTAGGGCCGGTCCCGGCCCCCGGGGTCGTCCCAGAAGTGGCGCTCGGAATCCGGCATCACGGCGACGACGAGCCGGTCGCCATCGATTTGCACCTCGAAGGTCGATAGCGGAATTTCGCCGGGCCCCTTGAGGGGGCCCCCGTCTTGATGTCATAGACGGTCGTATGAATCGGGCACGACACGGTGCCGTCCTTGAGCTCGCCCTCGATCAGATGGCCATAGTCGCCGACGTGGCTATGGCCATCGTCGGTCGCCCCCTCGACGTGCGCGGCAAAGTGGGCGATGCAGGTGCACTTGTTGCTGAACGCGAAGTAGCCGCCGCCCACGTTGGCAATGACGATCTCGCGCCCCGAAAGGTCGAAGACCCGCATGCTGCCGGGCGAAACCTCGGTGGTGGCGGCGAGAGACACGAATTCGGTCATGGCGTTGCCTTTATTGTGCGGCCGGGTCGAGTTTCAGCGCCACCGAGTTCATGCAGTAGCGCAAGCCGGTCGGCCTCGGGCCATCGTCGAAGACATGGCCGAGGTGGGCGTCGCAGCGGCTGCACGTCACCTCGGTGCGGGAGCGGCCAAGGCTATCATCGGGAGCGGTGTCCACTTTGTCCGCGGCCAGGGGCTGAAAAAAGCTCGGCCAGCCGGTGCCCGAGTCGTACTTGGTGGCGGCATCGAACAGCAGCTCCCCGCAGCACGCGCAAGCGTAGATCCCGGCCGTCTTGTCGCTGACGTAGGCGCCGCTGAACGGCGTCTCGGTGCCCGCCTCGCGGCACACACGATACTCCTCACCGGTGAGCTGGGCGCGCCACTCGGCTTCGGATTTCACCACTTTGTCCATCGCCGGCTTCTATATAGCATGCGAGAATCGCACGCAACGGAGGGAGGACAACATGGCCGTCGGACGGGTAACGAAGATAACCGCGTCGTCGTCGAACAACTTTCAAGAGGCGATCGATCTCGGGCTGGAGCGGGCCTCGGAGACCCTGCGCGGGATCACCGGGCTAGAGGTCATCAGCCAGAAAGCCACCGTGGTGGAAGGGGCGATCGCGGAGTATCACGCCACCATCGAGGTCACCTTCTGGCTCGAGGGGCAGTGAGCGGCTGACGCGGCGGCGCGTCGCCGCGAAAGGGTTAGTTGCGCCCGATCTTTGCCCGCATATCTTGACCGACCGGTCGGTCGGTACTATATCGACATTATGACCGTTTCGGCGACGCGGAAACGACGGGTTCGAGCGGCCTCTGGCCGGCGCGTCTCCGCCGCGGCGGCTAGTCCAAGGGCGACCGCCAGGAGCGATCGGGGAGAGGCGACGCGCCGGCGCATCCTCGAGGCCAGCCTGCAAATCCTTGGCGAGCGCGGCCGCCGCGGTCTTACCGCGCGCGCCGTGGCCGAGCGCGCCGCGGTGAGCAAGGGGACCCTGTTCCATCATTTCGCGACCCTCGACGAGATCCCGCTCGCCGCCACGGAGTTGTTGGTCACCAAATTTACCGAGAGCGTCGATGCGCAGGCATACAAGGACGCGCGCGGCTACCTGCGCGCGCTGGGCGCGGCAAGTCTGCGGTTCATGGAAGAGAACGCCGCAGCGATGAAGGCGCTGAACGCCTATCTCGGAGAGGCATTCTTCGACGAGGGCTACCGTGATGCCGTGGCCGCGGTCTACACCAACGCGCTGCACGAGGTTCGCGCGGGCTTGGCCGCGCACGGGGGCGACGCGCTTCCTCGTGCCCGCCTGGATGCCGTGGCGATATCGGTGGCCGCACTG
>CAYUNL010000120.1:5000-8535 GCA_964446055.1 uncultured Alphaproteobacteria bacterium
ACTGTTGGACGGGATGACCCTGCACGCGCTGCTGCTGGGCGACAGCAAACGGTTCCACAAGGCTTGGCGGGTGGCCGCGGACGCCTTCGCGGCGGCCCTCAAAAACGAGAGGGAACGAACGTGAGCACCCGCATCGCAGCGATGGCCACCGCGATGTTCGTCCTCGTGGCGATCGCTTTCCCGCTCGCGCCGGTGGCGGCGGACCCGGAGGCCGAGGAGCTGGTGCGCAAGCTCGAGGATGTGCTGCGTTCCAATTCCAGCATCGGCGTCTACCGCGTCGAGGTGGTCCGTCCGAGCTGGAGCCGGGTCATGCGCATGAAGTACTGGGACGACCGCATTGCCGATCGTTTCTTCATCCGCCTGCTGGCGCCCAAGAAGGACAAGGACACCACCTTCTTGAAGGTCGGCGGGAACCTGTGGATGTACCTGCCCAAGCTGGAGCGCGACATCAAGCTGCCGCCCTCGATGATGCTGAACTCGTGGATGGGCTCGGACTTCACCAACGACGATCTGGTCAAGCAATCCTCGACGATCGATGACTATACGCACCGCGTTATCGACCGCGAGGGTGAGGGCGAGACGGCGATCATCACCATAGAATCGCTGCCCAAGCCCGAGGCGCCGGTGGTGTGGGGTAAGCTGGTGATGCGCCTGCGACCCGACGGGATGCCGGTAGACCAAGTGTTCTTCGACGAGCGCGGCACCGCGGTGCGCCGCATCAACTTCGAGAAGGTCGGGATGCTGGGCGGGCGCCGCACGCCCACCCAGTGGACGGTGGTGCCGCTCGATGAGCCCGACAATCTGACCGTGTTGGTGATCGAGGAGGCGGAATTCGACATCCCCATCGCCGAGCGGACCTTCCAACGCGCCAACCTGTCGCGGAGCGAGCGGTGAGCGGACTGGTGCTCGCCATCGCCTGGCGCAACGTGGCCCGCAACTGGCGCCGCAGCGTCATCACGGCGGCGGCGTTCGCCATGGGCCTAACGGCGCTGTTGTTCCTGTGGGGCTTCAACGACGGCGGCCACAACGGCATGACGAGAAACTTCCAGGATGCCTTCGTCGGCAGCCTGCAGGTCCACCGGGATGGATACTTCCGCCGCCCGCAGCTTGAGACCCACATCGAAGATGCGGCGCCGATCCTAGCCGCGCTTCAGGGCGCCGGCGTCGAGCGCTGGAGCCGGCGGCTGTCGAGTTTCGTCCTGGCCGCGGGCGAGGAAACCTCATCGGGGGTGCTCCTGGTCGGGATGGAGCCCGAACGCGAGCCCACCGTCACCGGCCTTGCCGAGCGCGTGAACGAGGGTCGTTTCATCGCCGCCGACGACGGCTTGGTGGCGCTCTTGGGAGCCGGCGCCGCCCGCCGCCTCGAGGTCGGACTCGGCGAGACCTTCGTCGTGGTCGGCCAGGACCGCTATGGCGGGCTCGCCGCCGACCGTTTGACGTTGATCGGAATCCTGGGCGACGTGGGAGAGGATGCCGAGCGCGGGATCGCGGTCGCGCCGCTGCACACGGTGCAGACGATTCTCGGCATGGAAGACCGGGTGACCGAGGTGGTGGTGCGGCTGGAGCCGGGCGAGCTCGACGACGTGACCGACAGCCTGCGTGCCGAACTTGGCGAGGATGCGCTCGAGGTGTTGCGCTGGTCCGACATGTTTCCCTGGTTCGAGGAGGGAATCGCACTCGACAACGGGTTCAACTACTTCTTCCTCGGCATCGTCTTGGTGATCATCGTCGCCGGGGTCGTCAACACGGTGCTGGTCTCGATGATCCAGCGCACCCGCGAGTTCGGGATTCTGATGGCGCTCGGAACCCGTCGCATCGAGGTCGGCGCGATGGTGGTGGCGGAATCCCTGATCGTCGGGCTGATGGGTACCGCGGCGGGCACGCTGATCGGGCTGGGCGGGGTGCTCTATTTTGGCTGGGTGGGGATCGACCTCTCCGATATGGCCGAGGGCTTCGAGCGCTTCTATTTCGAACCGATCATCCGTACCGAGATCGATACCGATCATCTGCTGATCACCATCTTGAGCTTGTTCGGCGCAACGGTGGTGAGCTCGCTCTACCCCGCCTACCGAGCCATGCGGCTCGAGCCGGTCGAGGCGATCGCACATGTCTGAGCGGGCGGGACTCTCGCCCAAGACGTACCTCGCGCTCGGGCTGCGCAACCTGGCCCGCCACCGCTGGCGCACTGGATTGACGCTGGCCTCGCTGATCGTCGGCATTGGGGCCCTGACCTTCCTCATGGGCCTTCAGGAGGGATGGCTGGGCAGCATGCGCGAGAACTTCGTCTTGACCTCGAGCGCCCACGTCCAGGTGCACGGTGCGGGCTTCGAGGAGAGCTTGCAGATCCAGGACCGCATCCCCGAGCCCGGCCCGGTGACCGCCGCGGTGGCCGAGAATGGCGACGTCCGCGCCTGGACGCGGCGGGTCCGTATGCCCGGGCTTGCCAGCGTCGCCAGCGCCTCGACCGCGGCGATCATCATGGGTGTGGACCCGGTCGCCGAGCCGACCGTCACCCGGCTCGCGCAGTTCGTGGCCGAGGGCGCCTGGCTCGAGCCCGGCGACGACCGCGGGCTCCTGCTGGGCGGCACGCTGGCCGAGAACCTTGGGGTGCGGCTCGGCGAGAAGGTCATTCTGATGACCCAGTCGCCGACCGGCGACATCGCCTCGGAAGCCTTTCGCATGCGCGGCACGTTGCTCGCCGGGGTGCCTGAGATCGACCAGTTCGTGGCCTTGATCCCACTGGCGAGCGCACAGTCGTGGCTGGGTATCGGCGCCGGCGTTACCGATGTCGTGATCCGCGCCCATGACCACGAGCGGACCGAGGCCATCGCCGCCAGCCTGTCGGCGCAGCTGGACGCGGATTCCTACGAGGTGATGCGCTGGTACGACCTCGATCCCTTCGTCCAGCAGACCCTCGAGCTCTCGGAGTCGAGCACCGTGATCATTCTGGGGGTCGTGATATCGGTGGTCCTGGCCGAGATCATCAACACCATGCTGATGTCGTTCTACGAGCGGGTGCGTGAATTCGGGCTGATGGACGCCCTGGGGACACGGCGCATCCAGCTGTTCGCCATGGTGCTGTGGGAGGGTTTCGTCCTGGTCGCCATCGGCGGCGGCGTGGGCTGCCTTCTGGGTGTCGCCGCGACGCTTTATTGGGGCCAGGTGGGAATCGACCTCTCGAGCTTCGCCGAGGCCACGTCGCTGTTCTACATGGACCCGGTCATGCGACCGGTGCTGGCGGTCGATTCGATCGTCACGATACTTGTGACCATGGCGATCACCGCGGTCTTGGCGGGCATCTACCCGGCGCTGCGGGCGGCACGGCTCAACCCCGTAGAGGCGATGCGCAAGATCTGAAGGAGGCGATTCGAGTAATGGCGCTTGTCGAAGCCGAGGCCCTTCACAAAACCTACCGTACCGGCGAGGTCGAGGTTCGCGCGCTGAACGGTGTCGATCTGTCGCTTGAGGCGGGCGAGTTCGCCGTCCTCGCCGGCCGCTCGGGTTCGGGCAAAACAACGCTTCTCAACATGCTGGG
>CAYUNL010000121.1:0-8518 GCA_964446055.1 uncultured Alphaproteobacteria bacterium
GATCGCGAGCTCAGCCAGAGCGACATCGTGGCCGAGATCGCGCCCAAGATCATGGCAGTGCCAGGCGTTCGTGCCTTTGCCCTCACGCCGCCAGGCCTGGGCCAGCGCTTCTCCTCGGCGCCGGTCGAGATGGTGCTGGGCGGGCCGAGCTACGAAGTGTTGGCTGACTGGCGGGACCGAATCCTCGCCAAGGCGCGTGAGGCGCCCGGTCTGACGAGCGTGCGCTCGGACTACGAGGAAACCCGGCCCGAGATCAAAGTCGAGATCGACCGCGACCGCGCCGGCGATCTCGGTGTCTCGGTCGAGGATATCGGTCGCACCCTCGAGACATTGCTGGGCTCGCGTTTCGTCACGACGTTCATCCAGGGCGGCAAGGAATACAATGTCGTCCTCCAGGCGCGGCCAGAGGACCGCGCCTCGCGGCGCGACCTGGCGAACATCTATGTGCGCTCAGAGTCTTCGGGTGCGCTGGTGCCGCTGTCCAATCTAGCTCGCCTCTCCGAGGGTGCCGGCGCCCGTGCTCTCGAGCGAGTGGACCGGTTGCGGTCGATCACCATTTCCGCGGGTCTGGCGCCGGGCACGACACTCGGCGATGCGCTCGCCACCCTTGATGGATTGGCCGAGACCGAACTCCCGGCGGCGGCGCGGGTCAGCTACGCCGGTGAGGCGCGCGAGTATCGGCGGTCGAGCGTCGCCATGCTCCTTACCTTCGGGCTCGCGCTTTTGGTCGTGTTCCTAGCGCTCGCCGCACAGTTCGAGAGCTTTGTGCACCCCTTCATCATCATGCTCACCGTGCCGCTCGCGGTGACCGGAGCACTCGGCGCAATGGCGCTGACTGGGCTCACCCTCAACGTCTACAGTCAGATCGCGATCATCATGCTGGTCGGATTGCAGGCCAAGAATGCGATCTTGATCGTCGAGTTCGCAAATCAGCTGCGCGACAAGGGCCGCGAGGTCCGCGCCGCGGTACTCGAGGCGGCGGTCACCCGGCTTCGGCCCATTCTGATGACTACCATCGCCACCGCTTTTGGCGCCCTACCGCTTGCACTCGCGACCGGTGCCGGGGCCGAGGCACGCGGCACCCTCGGCATCGTCATCATCGGCGGAATCGGTTTCGCGACGCTACTCAGCCTCTTCGTTGTGCCGGTGCTCTACAACCTGTTGGCGCGCTTCGCCCGTCCCACTGGCTACATCGCCAAGCGGCTGACCGCGCTGGAAGCCGCCGAAGAAGGCGCAGGGACGATTCCCGCCGAGTAGATCCTCAGGGAAGGGCGGTGAGCCCGCCATCGACGATGAGCTCCGTGCCCGTAATGTACGCAGCTTTGTCCGAGAGCAAGAACAGGCACGCGTCCGCCTGGTCCTGGGCGGTGCCCAGGCGGCCCAGCGGGATGCGCCCCGCGACTTCCTTCTGGACATCGGGTTTGCCCTCCCAGCGCGCCTGCATTGGGGTCATCGTAAGGCCGGGAAGAATGACGTTGGAGCGGATGCCGTCCTTGGCGAATTGAACGGCAATCGATTTCGAGAGCGAACGAATCGCGCCCTTGGACGCGCCGTAGGCGTCCTGGGCCTGTACGTCGCCGCGCAAGGCCTGCACCGAAGAGAAATGCACCATGGCGCCGCCGCCGGACCGTCGCATTTCGGGAATCGCGTGGCGCGCCGTCAGCGCGAACGAGGTTAGGTTGACCGCCAGCACGCGGTCCCACACCGCCATATCCATCTCGACCAGCGATTCGTCGCGCCCGAACCACAGAACGCCGGTCGCGTTGACGAGGTAGTCGAGGCGCCCGAACGCCTTCACGGTTGCGGCCACCGCGTCGGCGACTACGGGTTCCTCGCTCGCATCGCCCTGGCGATAGATGGCTTGGCCCGGCCCCGAGCGGATCGTGTCGGGCGGCGGCTTGACATCAAGGAGCGTTGCGCCGGCGCCCTCGCCGATCAAACCATTGGCGATGGCCAGCCCCATGCTGCCGCCGCCGCCGCCGCCGCAAACCAGCGCGGCCTTGCCGGCGAAGCTCACTTACTCGGCCGCGGGACGGACGCTGTCTTCTTCGAAGGCGTGGGGGTAGTGCTCGCGGGCGTAGGCCTCGGAGATGTAGCCCTCGGCAAGGTCCTCCAGGACGGCCGCGCGCGGCCGCTTTTCTGGCGGACCGTAGCCGCCGCCCCCGCCGCAGTAGAGCTCCAGGGTGTCGCCCTTTGGGATTGGAAGCCCGGTAGCCTTGGCGGTCCACGTCAGGCCCTCGCCGGCGCGGCGCACGGCAGCGCCGTTGGCACGACCCTCCTTGCCGCCCTCAAAACCCCAGGGCGGGCTTTTGGTGCGCTCGATGGCCACGGTCACCTCGGAGTCTTCGAGAACGTGGAAGAACATGTCCATGCCCAACCCGCCGCGGTGCTCGCCTGGTCCACACGAATCCACCGATAGCTCGACCTTTTCGAGAAGCCACGGGTTGCGGGCCTCCCACACCTCGATCGGCGAGAAGCGGGTCGCGGATTCACAGATATGCATCATGGTGCCGCCGTCGCCCCGCGCGTGGCCACCCTGACCCACCGGATGCGGTGAACCGTCCGCCCACGGCTCGCCGGTCCTCTCGCGCACGCCCCACCACAGGAGCGCACAGATATCGCCGCCCGACCACGCCGGTACCGCCCCGGGTACCGCCTTGGCGATCGCGTCGTAGATCACGTCCATCGCCTGCATCGAGGGCCAGCCATAGAGGAAGCACGGCGCTGGCGGAACCGGGTGGAAGAGCGAGCCCTTGCGGGTGATCACCTCGAGCGGCCGGAACTGTCCCTCGTTTGGCGCCTCTGAATCGCCAGCGAGCACGCTGAGCGCGATGCGGGTGGCAGAGACGGTCTCGGGCAGCGGACAATTGACCGGGCCGGCCTGCATGTCGGGGCAGCCCGAATAATCGACGCGCACCGTCGATCCGTCGATCTCGACAACGACCTCGAAGGGAATCGGCTCGTCGTCGAGTCCGTCGTTGTCCAACGCCCCGTGACCGACGTAACGGCCGTCAGGAATATTTGCGAAATAGTTGCGCACGATGGCTTCGCCGTGATCGAACATGCGCTCGGTGCTCTTCTTGAATTCGGTCAAGCCGAAACGCTCGACTACGTCAAGAAGCGCCGCCGTGCCAGCGCGTACGCCGCTGACCTGCGCGTTCATGTCGCCGGCCACCATCCGTGGCAGGCGGGAGTTGGCGAGCACTGTGCGGTAGAGGTCCGGGTCGCGTTCGCCGCGGCGGTAAAGCTTGATCCCAGGGAACGTGGTGCCCTCCTGAAAGACGTCCACGGTGTCCGTCGAGTAGGGCGCTTTGCCGCCGATATCGAGCCAATGTCCCTTGATCGCGGCATAGCCGATGAGCTCGGTTCCACCCAAGAAAGCGGGCATCACCATCGCCACGTCCTGCTGGTGCGAACCGGTGCCGTAGGGCCAGTTGTAGAGGATGACATCGCCCGGCTCGAGCGCATCCTCGCCGCCCGAAGCCTCGACCGCCGCATCGATGCAGAAACTCAACGTGCCCATGAAATGGGGCAGGCTGGGAGCTTGGGCGAGCAGCCTGAGTTCACGGTCGTACAGAGCGACGGCGAAATCCAGGACCTCGTAGATGATCGGCGAGAACGCGGTGCGCACAAGCGACCGCTTCATTTGGTTGGCCGCCGAATCGAGTGAGTGGCGGACGATCTCGGTGGTAATGGGATCGGCATCGACGGCCCCGGTTCCGACCCCTAGGCCGGCCCTGGTTACGACGATCTCGGGCTCGCTCATGAGGCGCCTCCTCGCCCGCGCGGCTCGGGAACGAAACCGAGCGAAGGCCGGCCCGTTTTGGACCGACCTCCGCCCGTTTCGCTTTGCCGATCCTCGCGCGTTATCGCTTGGACCAGTATTTGGCCTCGTAGAATTGGCTCGAATGGAAGTACGTCACCCGATTGTTCACGACCGCCGTAAAGTGCTCGGCGAAAACGTGAATCTTCGGCTGATTCTCGTACCACAGGCTCGAGATTTCTTGGTACATCTGGCGCTGTTTCACGGGGTCGTTCTCCCGCCTCGCCTTATGCAGGATTTCGTCGGCCGCGGGGATGCAGACCTCGCTAAGGTTGAAGCCAACGTTGCACAAGAGGTCGTAGCCGTGGAAATAGCCCGCCTCGATGACGCCGGGACCGTCGAGCCGGATGTAGGCCGGTGCCGTGTGGCTTTCGAGCGCCTCGATGTACTGGGCGTTCGCGACCTTTCGGATGACGATATTGATGCCGAGCTCCTGCCACGTGTTCTGGGCGATGGTGGCGATCTGCTCGGCGACGGTGTCGCCCTCCTGTAAGTACAGCGGCACTTCCACCGGCGTTTCGAGACCCGATTCCGCCATCAGCTGCTTGGCTTTGGCCATATCGTAGTTGCGCGCCGGCGTGAGCGAGGAATTGTACTCGGGAAACGCGGGCGCCAATGGCCCGCCGAAGAGATCGCCGAAGCCGAAGGCTACGTTTTCGAGAATCTCCTCATAGGGCAGGGCGTGCGCGACGGCCATGCGCACCTTGGGGTTGTCCCACGGCGGCTTGGAGTTGGGCAGCCCGATCTGCTGCGATTGCGTCGAGACCGTCGAGACGATGCGGCAACAAGGGTCGTCCCTAAGGCTGTCGATCGCGTTCTTGGCCATGCCGAGCGTGATGTCGGCGTCGCCCGTGCGGGCCTGCAACAACAGCGTCGCGCCGGTGTTGATCCAGTTGTAGATCACAGTATCGGCGCCCGGGCGGAAGCCGTGGTAGTCAGGGTTGGCCTTCAGTACGGCCCTGCTGTTCGGCTCGTAGTCCTCAAGGAAGAACGGGCCCGCGCCCGCGATGTGAGATGTCATCCACTCGTTCGGCCCGGTCTCAATGCCGCCGTGCTGGTCGATGACGGACTTGTCGACAAGCGAGGCCGCGGTCTGCGCCCAGTCTTGCAGCGCGTTCTTATCCGGCAAGTTGAGCGTGATCACCAGCTTGGTCGGGCTGACGACGTCGATGGTCTTGATCAGCGGCGGATCGTAGAAGCCGTCGTAGATGAAGTACGAACCGCAGCCGCCCATGTTGATCGAGCGCTCGAAGGAATACTTCGCGGCGGCGGCGTCCATCGGATGCCCGCTCGGGAAAGTGTATCCGGCGGGCAGGAGGAACGTGTAGACCAGCCCGTCATCGCTGATGTCGATGGCACGCGCGAAGTGCGGCACCATGCTGTCTGTGTTGGTTTCGGTGCTCGCACCGTCGGGGTTGACTTTGTCGGCGTACTTGGTGAGCCGGGTGTAGAAGTTGCGAACGAAGCTGTTTTCCCAGGTGCCGCATGTCCAGGCCGGGTCGAGCGTCGCCGGCGCGGTGGCCACGTTGACGACAAGCGTCTCTTTGTCTTGGGCTAACGCCGCGCTGCCGGCGAACCCGACAAGCGCAAGCGGCGCGAACAACAGGGCGGACACGGAAGCAAGCGTATGCGTTCTCATTGTTCTCTCCCTTAGTATTCTGTAAGCAATGATGGTGGCTCGGGGGGCGGCAAGTCAACCCTCGCTTCTAGGGTCTGAGGACAATGCGGCCGATGACTTCGCCGGCGCGGAGAGCCTCCAGCGCGCTCGATGCTTGGTCGAGCGGCCGGGTCTCGATCGGCGGCGGCGTGATGCGTCCGTCGCGCACCAGCGCCAGCATCTCGCGTGTCTCCTCTAGCGTGCCGACGAACGAGCCGACGATGCGCCTCGCACGCATCGGGACCAGCGGCAGCGCCAGGCTCAGACTACCGCCGAACAAACCGACGAGGACCAGCGTGCCGCCGCGCCTGAGCGAATCGAGGCCGAGGCTGGCCGTTGCCGGGGCGCCGACGAAATCGATGGCTGCCGCGACTCCACCCCCGGCCATTTCGCGGACCTCGGCCGCGGCGTTGTCGCCTGCGGCGTCGATCACCACATCCGCGCCCGCCTCGCGCGCCGCCTCGAGCTTCCGCGGGTCGATGTCGGCGACGATGACCTGGTTGTCGCACATTGCGCGGGCGACGCTGAGCGCCATCAAGCCCAGCCCGCCAGCGCCAATGATCAGCACACGCCGGCGTTTGTCGATCGGCATCACCTTCTTTAGCGCGGCATAACTGGTCACGCCCGAGCACGCGTAGACGCATGCCTCCGCCTCGGGGATGGCAGCGGCGTCCAAGAGGTAGCGAGGATGGGGCACGGTCACGTATTCGCTGTAACCGCCGGCTTGATGAGTGCCTAGAAACCGCGGTTTGGGGCACAGGTTCTCGTTGCCGTCGAGGCAGTCTTCGCATTGGCCGCAACCGATCCACGGGTGCACCAGCCGCCGCCCACCGACGGCAAGGCGGCCGCCATCCGGTCCGACCGCGGCCACGTCGCCGACAATCTCGTGCCCAAGAGTGTGCGGCAGCGCGAAACGCCCCGCGATGTCAATGCGTTCGCCCTCGCCGAGGTCGTAATACCCCTCCCACAGATGCACATCCGAGTGACAGACCCCGCACGCCGTCACCTTCAGCAATACCTCAGTGCCCTGGGGCGGTACCGGCTCCTCGGTAACCCTTTCCTCGAGCGCCTCGCCGAAGGAGACGATTTGCATGCTCCGCATGGCTCAGTAGGCGATGGCGGTGGTCCAAGACGGATCGCGGTGCTTGTCCCAATAAAGTTCGGTGAGCCTCCGTGTCATCGGTCCGGGACGGCCATCGCCGATCACGCTGTCATCGATTCGCGTAGCCGGCATGATGCCGCCGGCGGTAGAGGTGATGAATACCTCATCGGCGGTGCGCAGCGCCTCGGCCGAGACCGCGCCGAGATTCGCGGCGATGCCGAGCTCGGCACAGAGGTCGAGCGCCGTCTGCCGGGTAATGCCCTGCAAGACCCCGTCCCCCGGCGTCGACACTTCGCCTGCCGAGACTGTGAAGACGTTGAAGCCGGGCCCTTCGGTGATGTTGCCGCGTAAATCAATCAAGATCGCGTTCTCGCCGCCGCGGTCATAGGCATCGAACAGGCCGTTCACGAAATCCAGCCAGTGGTAGTTCTTGACCGTGGGATCCACCGCCTCGGGGGAGATACGCTGTACGGAGCTCACGATCAGGTGGAGCCCACGCTCGCGCTGCTCGGCATCGGCGACCCAGCTGAAGGGCAACGAGAAGGCGTAGAATCGGTTGATTGCCGCGCGCGGGTCGCGCGCGAAGGTGGGCGAGAATCCGCGGGTGCAGACCATCTCGACATAGGCCTCGCGCAGGCCTGCGCGGCGCACGCACTCGGCCAGGATGGCACGCAGCTCGTCCTCGCCCAGCGGTACCGTCAGCCGCAGTCGCGCGGCCGAATTCATGAATCGCGCGATGTGCCGGTCGAGGCGGAAGAAGCGGCCGTCCCACACGTGGACGACGTCGTAGGTGGCATCGGAGCGCAGGAAACCCCAGTCGAGGACCGGTATCTTGGCCTCGGTGACCGGGCAGTAGGTGCCATCCACGTAGGCGATACCGGCCAGCCCCGCCTTCTCGGGTGCCGCCGCGGCGCCCGCTGCGTCGAGATCAGGGGCTTGGCTCATCGAAACCTCCCAGCTTACCTCGTGCGCGCTCCACTCTACTCCATCGTCGCGCGCGGTGACACACACCCAACGTTCGCGGTCAGGTTTGAGCCGTGGTACCCTGAATGGGAAAGAATCGCCAGTCGGAGGGCAACGGGATGGCGGGCTACCGCGGCGCGTCTTTACATGCGTACGTACCCGAACTGGTGGACCAGTTGCGACGGGGCCTGATCTCGCGCCGCCAGTTCCTGCGCACCGCGAGCTTGCTCGGCGTGACCGCCGCCACCGCGGCAATGCTTGGCGGGTGTGGTGAGGGTGAGGAGGAAGAGGCCGAGAAGGAAGCGCCGGCGCCCGAGGTGGCCGAGCAACCGGCTGCCGAGCCCGAGACGCCCAAGGGTCCGAACATCGGCGGCACCCTTCGGGTGTCAATGCGGGTTCACGACCTTAGCGACCCGGCAACGTACGTTTTGCCGGAGCAGGGAAATATCGCCCGCCATATGGTCGAACCGCTGGTGCGGCTGAACAAAGACAACGTCGCCGAGCCCTACCTAGCCGAGCGCTGGGAGGTGTCCGAAGACCTCAAGACCTGGACCCTGCACCTGCGCCAAGATGCGAAGTGGTCGAACTTTGAGCAAGAAGTGTTCAACGCCGACGACGTCGTCACCAATTTCAAACGTTGGCTCGATCCCGCGCTCGGATCATCGAACCTGGTCCGATTCGCCTCCCTGAGCCAGAGCGGTGTCGAGAAGGTCGATGACTTTACCGTTCGCCTTCACCTCGACCGTCCCGACCTCACGGTGCCCGAGAGCCTGGCCGAGTACCCCGCCCTCATCCTCCACCGAAAGTTCGACGAGGAAGGCGGCGACTTGCCGGCCAACCCCATTGGCACCGGCGCCTACAAAATCAGGGATTACCGGGCGGGCGAGCACGCGCTTTTGGAGCGGACGCGCGACCCGGCGTTCGGCTTCAAGGCCGAGTGGTGGGGGGGCGGCGGCTATCTCGACCGAATCCG
>CAYUNL010000122.1:0-8356 GCA_964446055.1 uncultured Alphaproteobacteria bacterium
GGCGGCGCCCGCCGAGGAGGAGGATTTCTCCGGCTTGGCGCTGGACGCGCTACGCGGCGATGCGCAAGCGGCCGAGGCGCCATTCGTGGCGGATACGGAGAGTGGCGCAGACGCGGGCCTCGCCAATGAGAATCTGGCTGCAATCGATTCCGGTCCGGCTGAGCTGCCCATCGATTGGGACGAACCGGAGGCGGCGGCCGCGGTTTCGGTCACGGCGGCCCTGGAATCGAGCGAGTCGAGCGGCTCGGAGCCGCCTATCGACCTCGCCTCAGCCGAGGAGCAAGACGCGGAGGTCGAGGCGGACGCAGAGCGGGAGAGGCCTGCCACGCTCGCCGTGGCCGAGGAGGGCGAGCGCGGGGACGCCGAGCCGCCGATCGATTGGGACGAGCCCGGCGAGGCGCAGGCCGCTGCGGCGGAACCGAGGCAAGCACTCGAATCAGGACCGCCGGTAGAGGTCGCGGCGGCTGGAGATTCGAGTGCCGCGCTGCAGGTCGTCGCCGCCGCGCTCGGCACCAGCGCGGACCTCGAGGGCATGTCAGATTCCGAACGTCTTAGCGCCGGCCTCGCCGCTTATCGCGCGCGCGACTACGCCGGTGCGGTCACCGCCTGGCTGCCGTTGGCCGAGCGCGGCAACCGCACGGCCCAGTTCTACGTGGGTGGCCTCTATCTGGACGGCACCGGCCTGCCGCCGAGCCGGGTCTGGGCGCACGTCTTCTGGACGCTCGCGGCCGAGCAGGGCCAGGAGGCGGCGGGCGAGCTCTTGGCCGTGCTGACCGCCGACATGCTGCCGGTAGAGCGCGGCGAGGCGCGCGATCTGACGGCCGCGTGGAGCCCGCGGCGCTGAGGCCGGGGGCCCCCACACCGAATGCTTCTTGGGCGCGGTTGTGGGAGCCTAGCGGGACGGGTGTGAGACGTGAGCGAAACTAGCCAATCCGAAGCGCAAGCCGCCGCCGTGAACGGCGCTGGCGGCTTCATGGCCTGGCTGGGCGCGCGGTTCAAAGGCGGCGGCGGGAAACGCCGGCCGCTTCGGGTGCGGCTCAAGGAATGGTTCGGTATCGGCCGGCTCACCGGCCTCGCGTTGCTGCTGGTGCTGGGCCTGATACGGGCGATCGATCCCGCCCCAATCGAGTCGATCCGCGTCACGGGGTTCGATTTCTATCAGACTCTCAAGCCGCGCGAGTCCACGCAAGGCTTGGTGACGATCGTCGATATCGACGAAAGCAGCTTGGCCGAACTCGGGCAGTGGCCGTGGCCACGTACCTTCCTCGCCCAGATCGTGCAGAACCTGACCCAGATGGGCGCGCTGGTCGTCGGCTTCGACGTGTTCTTTACCGAGCCCGACCGTATGTCCCCCGATCTCTACACCAAATCGGTGCCCAATCTGGATCCTGAGGTCGCCAGTAGCCTGTCGAGAATGCCGAGCAACGACCGCGTTTTCGCCTTGGCGGTAAAGCGCGGCAGGGTGGTCATGGGGCAAAGCGGATTCCATCGCGTGATCGAGGGCGGGGCCGAGCCACCCAAGCCAACGCCGATCGCCATCAAAAAGAGCAGGGGCGGGCTTGACCCGAAGGACCTTGTTTTCGCCTATGCGGCGATCGTCGGCAATATCCCGATCCTTGAGACGGCGGCGGCCGGGCTGGGCATGGTGACGCTGAAACCCGAGGAAGTGGTGCGCCGCGTACCCGCCGTGGTGCGGGTCGGAAAGGGCCTTTATCCGTCGCTGGTCATCGAGATGTTGCGGGTGGGGACCAACAACAAGGCGTATGCGATCAAGACCAACATCGGCGGGATCACAAACCTCGTCATTCCCAAGAGCAACATGCTGCCCAAGGCGTGGGACATTCCGACCGACCCCAACGGCCGCATCTACGTCTACTTCAGAAAGCACGATCCGAACCTCTACGTCTCGGCCAAGGACATTTTCAACGGAACCGTCGATCCGGCGCGTATTCAGGGCAAGTTCGTTCTCATCGGCACCAGCGCCGCGGGGCTCCTCGATATCCGAAGCACCCCGCTCGATGCGGCGATCCCCGGGGTCGAGGTCCACGCCAACATGCTGGATACGATCTTTACCGACAGCAGCCTCCATCGCCGGACCGACGCGATGGGTATTGAACTTAGCGGCGCGCTGCTCGCCGGGCTGCTGATGATCGTGTTGGTGCCGATAGTCGGCGTGTGGTGGACGCTCGGCCTGCTGGTGGTGCTCCTTGGCGGCCTCGGCGGCGGCTCTTGGTATCTGTTCGATCAAGAGCTGACGCTGGTCGACGTCACCTATCCCGGCTTCTCGACCCTGGCGATGTGGGCGACGTTGACGGTGACCAGCTTCTCGGCCGAGGCCGCACAGAAACGACAGGTGCGCAGCGCCTTCGGGCACTATCTCTCGCCCGCGCTCGTCGAACAATTGGCCGACGATCCCGAACAGCTCAATCTAGGCGGCGAGATGAAGGACATGACGCTGCTGTTCGCCGACATTCGCGGCTTCACCACGATCTCGGAGCAGTTCAAGTCGGATCCCAAGGGCCTAACCGAATTGATCAACCGCTTCCTCACGCCGATGACGAACATGATCCTGTCGCGCCGTGGCACCATCGACAAATACATGGGCGATTGCATCATGGCGTTCTGGAACGCGCCCCTGGACGATCCCGATCACGCGCGAAACGCCTGCACCTCGGCGCTCGCCATGTTCGAGGCGCTCGAGCCCCTGAACGAGGAGATCAAAGGCGAGCGCGAGGCCGCGGGCCAGCCGTTCTACCCGATCATAATCGGCATCGGCCTGAATTCCGGCGAGTGCTGCGTCGGCAACATGGGTTCGGACATGCGCTTCGACTATTCCGTGCTCGGAGATACCGTCAACCTCGCCGCGCGACTCGAGGGCCAATCCAAGAATTACGGTGTCGGCATCGTCATCGGCGAGACCACGCGCGACGCGGTGGCCGATTTCGCCTCGCTGGAACTGGATCTGATCGCCGTCAAGGGCAAGACGGAGGCGGTGCGTATCTTCGCGCTTTTCGGCGACCCTGAGATGAAGGCGAGCGAGCGCTTCCAGGCGCTGGCCGAGCACAACGCCGCCATGCTGGAAGCCTACCGGAGCCAGAACTGGACCGCGGCGCGCGAGGCGATCAGCCGCTGCCGCAACGTCGACGGCGCCGTCGAAGGCCTCTATCAGCTCTACGAGGAGCGCATCGAGGTCTACGAGCAGGACCCGCCGGCCCCGGACTGGGACGGCGTGTTCGTTGCCACCAGCAAGTAGCGAAACAGTGCAGCGCCCGAGCGTCGGTCCGCGCCGCTCGACCTAGCGTTCGCGGAAGGCCTCGTGCCGCAGCTTGAGGACCGGCTTTACGAGGTAGTCCATCACCGTCTTCTGGCCGGTGTGGATATCGATGGTGGCCTCCATGCCGGGAGTGATCGGCAGATCTCCGGCCTCCTCGCCGAGGTAGGCCTTCTCGGGCCGCACCACGACGCGGAAGTAGGTTTCGCCCGAGGAATCGTCGACCGAGGCGTCGGGCGCGATCAGAATGATTTCACCCTCAATGCCACCGTAGCGCACGTACTCGTAGGTCGAAACCTTGATGACCGCCGACTGTCCCACGACGACGTAGCCGCGGTCGATCGGACTGAGCCGGGCCTCGACCACGAGATCCTCCTGCGAGGGAACGATCTCGAGGATCGGCTCACCGCCCTGGATGACCCCGCCGATGGTGTTGTAGCGCATCTTCTTGACGATGCCGTCGATCGGCGAGCGAATGTCGGTACGCCCCGCCTGCTCGGTGGCCTCCGACAGCTGCTCGCGGGTGCGCGAGATCGCGATCTCGGACTTGCCGACCTCCTCGGAGGCCTCGCGTCGGTACTTGAGCACGAGCTCGCGCTCGCGCTCGCGGGCCTCGACAAGCGATGATTCGGCGCGGGGAATGGCGGCGTCGACGGCCTCGATCTGGCCCTTGAGGCTCTCGACGTCGCGTTCGAGTTCGAGGTGCTCGACCTTGGGCGTGAGGTCGGCGGCCAACAATTCGGCCGAGATCGCGAGGTTTTCGCTGGCGAGCTCGAGGTCGGTGCTGAGCGCCCGCCGGCGCGCCTCGAATTCCTTGATCTCGAGCTCGCGCTGCAGGATCTGGCTGCGCAGCACCGATAGCGAGCTCGCGAGCTCGCTGGCTCGGGCCTCGAAGGTTTGGCGTTCGACCCGCGCCACTTCGGGCCGGCGCCGCGCCTCTTCGTCGGGGACGGTGAAGGCGGCGCCAGTGGCCTCGGCCTCGAGGCGCGCGCGCTTGATGACTAGGCCGTCAAGACTGATCTGCAGCTCCTCGCGGTTGACCTCGGAGACCGGCAGCGCGATCTGGACCAGCGAGTCTCCCGCCTTCACGACCGATCCCTCGGTGACATAGATTTGCTGGATAATGCCGCCCTCGAGGTGCTGGACGATACGCACCTGGCCCTGCGGCACGATCTCGCCCTGGGCGATCGTCACCTCGTCGAGCCGGGTGAGAGTGGCCCACACGATCGCGGCGGCGAGCACGATCATAATGACCCAGGCCAGCGGACGTACCGAGGGCAGCGGGTTTCGCCGCACCAGATTGTCGAGCCGGTCGGCGTCGTCCCGAGCGGTCCGCCGGCGGTCGCGCCGCTTTCTCGCGATGAAGCCTTCGGAGGCGGTCATGCGCTTTGCTTCTGGATCGGCTGCGGTTTCTTGGGCAGCTGTTGCGGTTTCTGGCGCGGCGCATCCTGGCCACGCTGTTGATTTGCCTGCGCGGCCACCAGTTGCGGCAGTACGTCTTGGGGACGGCCGGCGCGGACGACGCGCCCTTTCTGCATCACCAGCACCTGGTCGCTGGCGGCAAGAATCGCCGAGCTATGGGTGACCGCGATGATGGTGTGTTCCTTGGCCATTTCCTTGAGGGTAACACAGAGGCCGGCCTCGCCCTCGCGGTCGAGATTGCTCGAGGGCTCGTCCATCAGCAGAATCGGTGGATCGCCCAAGTAGGCACGGGCGATGGTAATCCGCTGGCGCACGCCGCCGGGCATCCGCCGCCCCGCCTCGCCGATGTCGGTAGCGTAGCCGTCCGGGTAGTCGATGACGTATTCGTGCAGGCCGGCCTTGCGCGATGCCTCGAGGATGTCATCGTCGGTGGCCTCGGGTGCACCCTTGCCGATGTTGTCGCGGATCGAGCCAGTGAAGAGGAACAACTCCTGCGGCACGTATCCCATCCAGGCGGCGATCCCGTTCCGCGTAAACTGCGCGACGTCGGCCTCGTCTAGGAGCACCCGGCCGTCGCTCGGCTGATACAGACCCTGGATGAGTTTGACCAGCGTGGTTTTGCCGCAGCCGTTCGGGCCCATGATCGCTACAAGGCTGTGGGGCTTGATCGTCAGCCTTAGGTTGTCGATCACGGGCGCCGATTCCTCGCCGTATTTGAAGGTCACGTGATCGAGGGTGATATTGCCCTCTGGGCGTTCGAGCGTGATGCCGGCCTCTTGGCGCTCCTCCTGTAGATCGAAGATATCGGAGAGCCGTGCCACCGACTGGCGAAACTGCGCGAAGGAACGCCACGAGCCGACCAGCTGATTGAAGGGGCCGATGATGCGGCTCGAGAGCATATTGGCCGCGATCAGCGAGCCGATCGTCATCTCCTGGTTGATGATCGCGAGCGCCCCGACCGTCGTCATCGCGAGCGTCGTACACAGTGTGAGCGCGGTACCGATGTTGGCGTAGCGGTCGGATTTGGTGCCGCGCGAGACCGCCTACTCGATGGTATCGGCATGCCGGTCTTCCCAGAACGGCCGGATCGAATCGTGGAGGGCCAGCGCCTTGACGGTGGTCCGTCCGGCGATAACCTCGGCCAACAGCGCGTCGCGCCCGAAGCCCTTTTGCCGCTCGTTCGAGCTCGCCTTGCTGAGCGTCGCCGCCGAGCGCCACGCCAGGAGCACGAACAAAGGCAAGATGACCGCCAGGACCCAGACCAGTGGCTGGGCCACGATGACGATCAGTGCAACGAAAAGGAGCGCGAAGGGCAGATCGGTCAGGAGCACCGCCGAGGGGCCCGAGAGCGTGTTGCGCACCGTTTCGATGTCGCGGAACAGCGACAGCCAAAACGCGTTGGGCCGTGCCTCGAGGTCGGGGAGCGGCAGCGCCAGCACCTTGTCGAAGAGCTTTCGGCCCATACCGACGTCGATTCGCAGCGCCGCCTTTTGCATCAGCCGGCTGCGCGCCTGGCGCAAGACGTGGTCGAAGACGATAACGATGACGATGCCGACCGCCAGACCCTGCAGCGTGGTCAGCCCCGCGTGGAAGATCACCCGGTCGTAGACCTGAAGAATGAACACCGGCACGGCGAGCGCAAGCAGGTTGATAAACAGGGACATGACAAGAACCTCGCGGTAGATCGGCCGCAGAGGTTCGGTGTAGTCGCGTAGCCAGTGTGTGGAGGCGCGCGCCGCCATGGAGCCATTTGAACCTCTGATCCGGCATGCCGCAAACAAAAAATGACGGGCGCCGGGCCTGTCGCCGCGAGTTCGCCTGCGTTAGGGTGCCGCCGATGCGTGAGTCCCAGCGGTCTCGGCGGTGATGGCGGAGGTCCCCGAGGGGTACGAGCTCTTCCCCGTCGCGGGCGGGTTTGAGGCCCATGTCGGGCCGCTTTATTTCCGCCGCCTCGGCGGCGCGGTGCGGCTCGGTTTTCGCGTCGCCGAGAAGCACCTCAACCCGCGGCAGACTCTGCACGGCGGCATGATGATGACCCTGATCGACGATGCCATCGCGATGGCCGTGGGGATGGAGACGGCGAGCCCGGCGATGGCGACGGTGAGCCTGAGCGGGGATTTCCTGGCCGCCGCGAAGGCCGACGAGTGGGTCGAGGCGGAGGGCGAGGTGGTGCGCCGCACCCGCGAGTTGGTATTCACGCGGGGGACGATCGTGTGCGGCGAGCGCACGCTCTTCACCGCGAGCGGGGTGTGGAAGATTTTCGATTCGGGCGGCGCAGCGGCCCCGCGGGGCCGCTAGAATACCTCGCGCAGGCGCATGGCGATGGCCATGTCGCCCTCGACCTTGAGCTTGCCCATCATGAACGCGGTCGTCGCGTCGAGGTCGCCGGCGACCAGGCTCTCGAAATCCTCGAGCGAGATCTGAACCGTGCATTCGGCGTCGGCATCGTCATTGGACACCGAGTTCGGGTCGGCCGCGCCGTCGAGGTAGATCACTCCCTCGGCGCCGAAATCGAACTTGACGGTAGCGCCGAGGCCCGAATCCGTGCCCAGGCGGCTGCGCAACAACGCCGTCGTCGATTCTAGACTCATGGCTCCTCCGCCCCTCGCGTTCTCAATGGCCACTATAGCGACTTTCTTGTTGAACAACGTTTAATCTGCTAAACGATGTTCATGGAAAACTCGCCACGGACCCGCCGCACCGACGCCGCGCGGCGCCACAAGCGCGAAGCGATCGTCGAGGCGGCGATGCGCGTCTTCGCCGAAGCGGGCGTCGAGAGGACCAGCATACGTGCCATCGCCACGCGCGCCGGTTACACACCGGGCGCGCTTTACAGCTATTTTGATGACAAGGAGGCGCTGGTCGGCGCCTGCCTGTCGCGCTCGCTCGGGCGTTTGCTCGCGGCCCTCCGCCGGGCCGACGACGCCCCCGGGGGCAACGACGCCCTCGCCAGTTGCGCGGGCACCTTCCGCGAATACTACCGCGCGAACCCGGCCGAGTTCGCGCTGTTGCTAAGCCGCGGCCGAGGGCGGCGGACCGGTGCAGCGGTCGAACGCTCGGTCAACGGCCGGCTGATCGCCCTGCTGGGGTGGATCGAGTCTCGCCGGCATGTCGAGTTGGGCGGGGACGGCGGCGCGGAGACGGTGGCGCTGTTCGCGCAGCTTTGCGGCCTGGTGCTTGCCGAGGAGGCGGGCTGGCTGGCGATGCTTGGCTTCGACGCGCCCGCACTGATCGAACGCGCGCTCAAGCGCTGAACTGGGGCGGACGCGGACCGCACGCGTGCCTCTTGGGTGGCGGCGAAGTAGGCCGGCGCCGGCGCGGCGGCCTCGCCGTGCTCTTTGCGGAAAGACCTCCGCGGCGCCTATCCGCACCCGCCGATACTCCCCCAAACGTCGCCTGGCCCACGGTGGACAGCCGCCGAGAGGGCGGCGTATCGTGGCGCCGATACCGAGGGAGGATGGAATGAACATCGCACGCCTGCTGGACCGGGCGGCGCGCAGTTACGGCAGCTTGCCGGCGGTCGCCGTCGGCACCGTGGTCGAGCTGAGCTACGCAGAGCTGGCCGCGCGCGCGCGTGCGATCGCTGGCGGCCTGCGCCGCGACTTCCGGCTCTCGCCGGGCGAGCGTGTGGCGGTGGCGATGAAGAACTCCCCGTCCTATTTC
>CAYUNL010000123.1:0-8356 GCA_964446055.1 uncultured Alphaproteobacteria bacterium
CCGGCGCCGCGCCGCGCGCCCGGCCCGCTTGCCGACCAGCGATCCCGGCCCCGCGGATTGGGGTGAGGTCGCTGCCCTGGTCGCCAGCCCCGGCGTCGCCCTCCATTTTCCCGAACCGCACCCGGCGGTGCGCGGCGCGCGGGCGGCCGGGGTACCGGTGATTGGGGACATCGAGCTGTTCGTGCGGGCGCTGCCCAAGGCACGGATCGCCGGGATCACGGGCACCAACGGAAAATCGACCACGACCGCGCTGCTGGGTCACATTCTGGCCACCGCCGGGTACCGCACCGAGGTCGGGGCGAACCTCGGGACCCCTGTGCTGGACCTCGATCCGGTGGCGGGGCGGGGGGTCTACATTCTGGAGCTGTCGTCCTATCAGCTCGACCTCGCCGATTCGCTGGCCTGCGAGGTCGCGCTGCTGCTGAACCTCAGCCCCGATCACCTCGACCGCCACGACGGGATGGCCGGCTACGCGGATTCGAAAAAGCGAATCTTCGCCGGGCAGCGCGAAGGTCACACCGCCATCGTCGGGGTCGACGATAGCCGTTGCCGGGCAATCTTCGAGGAGCTGCGCGGCCTGCCCGGCCGGCGGGTGGTGCCGGTCTCGGTCGGTAACGAGGTCGAGGGCGGCATCGCGGCGATCGATGGAATCATCTACGACCGCACGGCGGGCGAGCCCGGCGCCGTGGCCGACCTTAGCGCGGCGCCATCGCTGCGCGGGCCCCACAACATGCAGAACGCCGCCTGCGCCTACGCCGCCGCCCGAGCGCTCGGGCTTTCCGTCGCCGAGGCGGCCGGGGCGCTGGTCGACTTTCCCGGGCTCGATCACCGGATGCAGGAGATCGCCAACATCGACGGGATCCGTTTCATCAACGATTCCAAGGCGACCAATCCCGAAGCCGCGGCACGGGCGCTGGCGACCCACGAGAACATCTATTGGATCGTTGGCGGCCGGGCCAAGGAAGGCGCCGGTCTGGAGCCACTTGCGCCATTCTTCCCCAGGGTTCGCGGCGCCTTTCTGATCGGCGAAGCGGCTTGCCAGCTGGCCGAGGAACTAACCGGCAGCGTGCCGCTCACCATCGCCGAGGATCTCTACGCCGCTGTCGATCTGGCGTACCAGGCGGCGCTCGAGGACGGCGCCGCCGACGCCGTCGTCCTCTTGTCACCGGCCTGCGCCTCGTTCGACCAGTGGCCGAACTTCGAGGCCAGAGGCGGCGCGTTCGTCAGCTTCGTCGGAGAACTCGCCCGGCGCAGCGCGCTCGGTGCCGGGACCGCGCAGGGAGGCGGCGCGTGAACCAGCTCGCCGATTCGGGGCCCGCGCTGATGGGCCGTACCGACACCAGCGCCCTGAGCCGCTGGTGGTGGACGGTAGACCGCTGGAGCCTGGGCATGGTCCTCGTGTTGACCGCCATCGGCGCGATTCTAGTGATGGCGGCGAGCCCGGCCGTGGCCGTACGAATCGGCCTCGAGCCCTACCACTTCATCACCCGACACTTCCTGTTCGTCGGACCGGCGGTGGTGCTGGTGATCGGCGTCTCGCTCATGCCCGCGCCCATGATCCGGCGGTTGGCGACGATTGGCTTTGCCATCGCGCTCGTATTGCTGGCGGTGACGCTGGCCTGGGGCACCGAGATCAAGGGCGCGAGGCGCTGGCTCGACATCGCTGGCCTGGTGCTCCAGCCCGCCGAAGTCATCAAGCCGACATTCGCGGTGGTGACCGCCTGGATCTTGGCGGAACGGCGGCGCGCGGGGCGCGCACCGGGAAGCCTGACCGCGGCACTTTTGTTGTTGCTCGTGCTTGGACTGATCCTCGCCCAGCCCGATTTCGGCATGGCCGCGGTCGTGGCCGTGGTCTGGTTCACCCAGGTCTTCATGGCCGGCCTGGGGATGATGTGGGTAGGCGCACTGGCCGCCCTGGGCCTGGGCGGCGCGGTACTCGGCTATCTCTGGCTCCCCCATGTCGCCAGCCGGATCGATCGTTTCCTGGATCCCGCGAGCGGCGACAGCTACCAAGTCGATAAGGCGCTCGAAGCGCTCGGCTCGGGGGGCATGTTCGGACGCGGACCCGGCGAAGGCGTGGTCAAATCGGTGCTGCCCGACGCGCACGCCGATTTCATCTTCGCCGTGGCGGGCGAGGAGTTCGGACTACTCGCCGGTCTCGGCATTATCGCCTTGTTCGCCTTCATCGTTTTGCGCGGGCTTGGCCGGCTGTTGCAGGAGGGGGACTTCTTCGCGCTCCTTGCCGGCACCGGGCTTCTTGCGCAGTTCGGACTTCAGGCCCTGATCAACATCGGCGTCAACCTCAACCTCGTGCCGGCGAAGGGCATGACGCTGCCGTTTATCAGCTACGGCGGCTCATCGCTGCTAGCGCTCGCGGTGGGTATGGGCATGGTGCTGGCGCTAACCCGCCGGCGAACCCCGGGCGAACGTGTGGGCGTCGTCTGGGCGCGCTGGTCGGAGTCGGGCCAGTGAGCGAGGGTGGAGCCGTGATATTGGCTGCTGGTGGCACCGGCGGCCACTTGTACCCGGCACAGGCGCTGGCCGAAGAGTTCCTGTCGCGCGGCCGGCGGCTGGCGCTGGTTACCGACCACCGTGGCGAGGCGTTCTCGATCGCGGTCGCCGGTGTGGATACGTTTGCCGTGCGTACCGGGACGCCCACCGGGAAGACTCTGTTGGGGCGAATCGACGGGATCAAGGAGATAGCGATCGGCACCGTGCAGGCGGGCCGCATCCTGCGCCGAGTCGGCGCCGCCGCGGCGGTCGGGTTCGGAGGCTATCCCTCGCTGCCGACGATGTTGGCCGCGATGCGGGCGGGTCTTCCGACCGTCATTCACGAGCAGAACGCCGTCCTTGGGCGCACCAACCGGCGGCTGGCGCGCCGCGCGACCGCGGTCGCCACGTCGATGACGGAGACTGCAGGACTCGACGATCGCACCCGAAAGAAAATGCGCCGCACCGGCAATCCGGTTCGGCCGTCGATCGTGGCGGCGCGCGAAACCGCGTACGTCCCGTCTGCGCCTGGCGATCCCTTTCGTTTGCTCGTCTACGGCGGCAGTCAGGGCTCGCATATTATTGGCGAGGTCGTCCCGGCGGCGCTTGCAACGCTTGACGAGACGCTGCGGGCCCGGCTCGAGGTGAGCCAGCAGTGCCGTACGGAGGACCTTGCCACCGTCAAAACGTCATACGAGGCCGCGGGCATCCATGCGGAACTCGCGCCGTTCTTCGAGGATATGCCGCGCCGACTGGCCGCCGCGCACTTGGTGATCGGCCGCGCCGGAGCCTCGACGGTGGGCGAGCTCTCGGTCGTCGGCCGCCCGGCGATTCTGGTACCCCTGCCATCCGCGATCGACGACCATCAGAGCGCGAACGCCCGTTTCCTTGCCGTCTCGGGCGGCGCCTGGGTCATACCCGAGGACGAGTTCACGCCAAGCGCGCTCGCCCGCCAGCTCAAATCGCTGGCCGCGGACGAGGCCGTTCTGGCCGACGCGGCGATCTATGCCCGGGCTACCGCCCGACCCGACGCGGCAAGCCGCCTGGCCGACATCGTCGACGAATTGGTGGGCTTGCGCGAGACCTTCATGGCCCAGGTGGACGCGCGGAGGCGCGGTCGATGAGGGCGCTGCCGCTTGATATCGGGGCCATTCATTTCGTCGGCATCGGCGGTATCGGCATGAGCGGTATCGCCGAGGTCATGCACAATCTTGGGTACCGCGTGCAGGGGAGCGACCTAGTCGGCTCGTCGAACGTCGATCGCCTGACGGCGCTCGGCATTCCGATTGCGGTCGGCCATGCGGCCGAAAACCTGGGCGCGGCGGCGGTGGTGGTGGTGTCCTCGGCGGTCGCCGCCGACAACCCGGAAGTCGCCGCGGCGCGCGCCTCGCTGGTACCGGTGGTGCGGCGGGCCGAGATGTTGGCCGAACTGATGCGGCTGAAGTGGTCGGTGGCGGTCGGCGGCACCCACGGCAAGACGACCACCACCTCGATCGTCGCCGCGGTGCTGGACGCCGCCGGTTTCGATCCAACGGTCATCAACGGCGGCATCATCAACGCCTACGGGACGAACGCACGGCTCGGCGGCGGCGATTGGATGGTGGTCGAAGCCGACGAATCGGACGGAACCTTCGTCAAGCTGCCCGCGACCATCGCGGTGATTACGAACATCGACCCCGAGCACCTCGACTTTTACGGCGATTTCGACGCCGAGCGGGCCGCCTTTCGCGCCTTCGTCGAGAACATCCCCTTCTATGGCGTGGCGGCGCTGTGCATCGATCATTCCGAGGTACAGGCGATGATCGGCCGCATATCCGACCGCAAACTCGTGACCTACGGAATGAGCCCGCTGGCCGACGTGCGGGCGGTCAACGTGCGCATCGCCGCCGCGGGCGCGCGTTTCGACGCGATCATCACCGAACGCGGGCTTGGCCATTCCCATACGATCGCCGGCCTGATGCTGCCCATGGTCGGGGCGCACAATGTTCAGAACTCGCTGGCCGCGATCGCGGTGGCTCGGGAGATGGGAATCTCCGATGAGGTGGTGAAGGAGGCGCTTGCCGGCTTCGGCGGCGTGCGACGCCGATTCTCCAACACCGGCGAGGCCGGCGGCATCACCGTGATCGACGATTACGCGCACCACCCGGTCGAGATCGCCGCGGTTCTGGCCGCCGCCCGCGAGGCCTTCGACAAGCGCATTATCGCCGTCGTCCAGCCCCACCGCTACACCCGACTCCAACATCTTTTCGAGGAATTCTGCACCGCATTCAACGACGCCGACGAGGTGATCGTCAGTCCGGTATACGCCGCCGGTGAAGCGCCGATCGAGGGGGTCGATCGTGACGCCCTGATCGAGGGCATACGCCGCCACGGCCACCGCCATGTGTCGGCGATCGAAGAGGCAAGCGAACTCGCCCCCGCCGTGGCCGAGATCGCGGCGCCGGGCGACCTGGTGGTGTGCATGGGAGCTGGCAGCATCAGCGCCTGGGCGCGGGCGCTACCGGCGGAACTCGACGCGCTGGGCGGCGCTGCCGAGCGGCGCGAGGCCCGGGAATGATGGCGCCGGCCGCCGCGCGCGGGCGACTCGTGGATCGGCTCCCGGCCGTGCGTGGCCGCTACGACGAAGACGTCCCGCTCGCACCTGTCGCATGGTTTCGTGTCGGCGGCCCCGCAGAGGTCGTGCTGTATCCCGCCGACCTGGATGATCTTGCGGCTTTCCTGCGCCAGCGGCCCGCGGACGTCGCGGTAACGGCGATCGGCGCAGGCTCCAATCTGTTGGTGCGCGACGGCGGTGTCCCCGGCGTCGTGGTGCGGCTAAATCCGGGATTCACGGAAGTCAGAATCGACGAGGTCGAGGTGGTCGCGGGTGCAGGCGCCATGGACGTCAATGTCGCGCGCGCGGCCGAGCGGGCAGGCCTCGCCGGGCTCGAGTTTCTCAGTGGTATTCCCGGCACCATGGGTGGCGCGCTGCGGATGAACGCCGGTGCCTATGGCCGTGAGATCGCCGACGTCGCGGTCTCCGCCACGGCGCTCGACCCAGAGGGCGGCCGCCACCTCCTCGAAGGGGACGATTTTGGCTTCGGCTACCGCCACTCGAGTGTCCCGGAGGGCTGGATCTTCACCGAGGTGCGAGTGCGTGGCGTCCGCGGCTCGCGAAGAGAGATCGCCGAGCGCATGGCCGAGATTCGGGCTGCGCGGACCGAGACTCAGCCAATCAAGGCTCGCACCGGAGGAAGCACGTTCATGAATCCCGCGAGCGCCGAGGCCAAGGGCCGAAGTGCATGGGAACTCGTGGACGCCGCCGGCTGCAGGGGATTGCGACTGGGTGGCGCCGTGGTCTCGGAGCAGCATTGCAACTTTTTGGTGAATACCGGCGCGGCGACGGCGGCGGACATCGAGGCACTGGGCGAGGAGATTCGGCGCCGCGTGGCCGAGACCGCGGGTGTCGCCCTTGAGTGGGAGATACGACGTATCGGTTGCCACGTCGGTCCGGCGGCGACGGAGGTCGGTGGCGATGGCTGAGCACGTGGCGGTCCTGATGGGCGGCTGGTCGGCGGAGCGCGAGGTTTCGCTGGTGAGCGGCAAGGCGGTTGCCGAGGCGCTGCGGGCACGTGGAAAGCGGGTAACGGAAGTGGACGTGGGTCCCAACGTTGCTGAGATCGTGGCCGGAATCCGCCCCGACGTCGCTTTCAACGCGCTCCACGGCCGCTTCGGCGAAGACGGCTGTATGCAGGGGATTCTTGAAGCACTCTCTATTCCCTATACCCATTCCGGAGTGCTCGCCTCGGCGTTGGCGATGAACAAGCCGGCCGCCAAGCGGCTCTTCCGCGAATCCGGCATCGCCTGTCCAGACGGCGTGGTCGCGAACCGCGAGCACGTTGTCGACGGGTCGGTCATGGAGCTGCCTTTCGTGGTCAAGCCGTTGAACGAGGGCTCGAGCGTCGGGGTCTCGATCCATCTCGACGGTGCGGAGGAAAAGCCCTTCGCAAACGGGGAGTGGCCATACGGCGAAATGGTCCTGGTCGAGCGCTATGTCCCGGGGCGCGAGATCACCGTCGCCGTCATGGGCGAGCGTGCGCTTGGCGCCACCGAGATTCGACCGCGGAGCGGGTTCTATTCTTATGACGCCAAGTACGTGGAAGGTAAGGCGGACCATGACTGTCCGGCGCAGCTGCCGCCGGAGGACTACGAGGCCGCGCTGGTGACGGCACAGGCTGCTCATGATGCGCTTGGTTGCTGCGGGGTGAGCCGCGCCGATTTCCGATACGACGATACCGGGCCGGGGCGGGCAGGGCTGTATCTGCTGGAACTGAATACCCAGCCGGGCATGACGCCGCTGTCGTTGGTTCCCGAGATCGCGGCCCACGCGGGGATCGGCTTCGAAGACTTGGTCTTGTGGATGCTGGAGGACGCGGGATGCGAGCGCTGAGCACACGCGGCGCCGAGCCGGTGCTGGGGCGCGGCCTCACCAAGCGCGGACGGCCAGCCCAGGCCAATGCCTGGCGCCGGTTCAGGCGTTCGAGCGTTGCCCGCAGATTCTTTTGGCCAGCGCTTGGCGCCATGGCTTTGGCCGTTGTCGGGGCTTCCGGCTGGGCGTGGCTGTCGGGCGCCGCGAGCGATCTTGCGGAGCGCGCCTCGGACCGCTTGGCCGCAGCCAGTGTCGAGATCGGCCTCGGCGTGCGCGAGGTAACCGTGGCCGGCCGGAGATCGCTCCTTCGCGAGGAGGTCGTTCGCGTCCTCGGCGCACGCAGCGGCGAGCCGATATTGCTGTTCGATACGAAGGCGGCGCGGACCCGGCTCGAATCGCTCGGCTGGATTGAATCGGCATCGGTTGCGCGGCGGCTTCCGGGGACGATCCACGTGCGCCTGGTCGAGCGCCGAGCGTTCGCACTTTGGCAACATGAGGGCGCGGTGGCGCTGATCGACCCTGGTGGCGTCGCGATCAGCGGCGCGCGGGTCGAGGAGTTTGGGCATTTGCCGCTCTTTGTCGGAGCCGACGCAGCGGCCCACGCAGGCGCGCTGATGGAGGCGCTGGCCGTTGAGCCTGACCTAATGGCGCGCGTCGCATCGGCGATCAGGATCGGTGGCCGGCGTTGGGACGTCCGCTTCGACAACGGCGTCGCCGCGAGATTGCCGGCGGCGGGAATTGTCGAGGCGTGGCGTCGGGTCGCCGAACTCGAACGCAAAGACGGGATATTGGGGCGCGACATCGTCAGCCTCGATCTTCGCGTGCCGGGCCGGTTGATCGTGCGCCTGGCCGCGGGCGCCGCGGCGCAGCGCCGAGATTCAGGTGAGAGCGCGTGAGGGGACCGCTATGGGCGTAGGACGTAATGGCGCGATCGCGGCACTCGACGTCGGAACGACGAAGGTCTCGTGCTTCGTCGCCAGGCTGGGCTCGGACTCGTGCAGGGTGATCGGAATCGGGCATCAGGTCTCGCGCGGAATGCGCTCGGGCGCGGTCGTCGACATGGAAGGGGTTGAACACTCCGTCCGCGCCGCCGTCGATGCCGCAGAGCGAATGGCCGGGGAGACCGTGCGCGAGGTGACAGTTAGTTTTTCCGGCGGCTCGCCCCACTCGCAGCGGCTCGTCGAGGAGGCGGCGATCGTCGGCGGCGTGGTCGGGGAGGGCGACGTACGCCGCGTGCTCGGCCAGGGCCGTTCGGGCGTGGACGACGTCGGGCGCGAGATCGTCCACGCCATCCCCATGGGCTACACGGTCGACGAAGCTCGTGGCGTGCGCGATCCGTGCGGCATGTTCGGCGCCCGCCTGGGGGCCGACCTTCACGTCGTCACCGTTGCCGCGGGGCCGGCGCGCAACCTCACCGTATGCGTCGAGCGCGGATACCTGGGCGTCGCTGCCGTGGTG
>CAYUNL010000124.1:0-8333 GCA_964446055.1 uncultured Alphaproteobacteria bacterium
CGCCGCGGCTACTTGCCGTCGCGGCCACAAAAGGCGCGCTTCAAGGAACGCGTGGTGGTGTTCCGGGACGCGATTTGGGCGCTCCTCATCCCGGTCGGGATCGTCGGTGGCCTGCGCTTCGGCGTCTTCACGCCGACCGAGGCCGGCGCGGCGGCGGCCCTTTATGCCACGCTGATCGGATTGTTCATCTATCGCGACCTCAAGTTGCGCGACTTTCCGCAAATCATCCTCGAGACCGTGCTTTTGACCAGCATCGTCATGCTGATCATCGGCGCCGCCAACGGTTTCGGCTTCTACCTGGCCTGGGAGCAGATCCCGCCCAAAGCCGCGGAAATCATGCTTGGCCTCACCCGCGACCCGATCGTCCTCCTGCTCATCATCAACCTCTTCCTGCTGATCATCGGAACCTTCATGGACGGCGCCGCGGCCCTCGTCCTGCTGACGCCCCTCTTGGCGCCGATCGTCATCGATCCGACGTATGGCATCGATCCGGTGCATTTTGGTGTCATCTTCATGCTGAACCTCGAGATCGGCGCCGTAACGCCGCCTCTTGGCATCGTCATGTATACCGCGATATCGATCGTCGGCGTGCCCATCGAGCGCTACGTAAAGGAGGCCCTGCCGCTGCTCGGCGCGCTGATCTTCGTTCTCTTCTTGGTCACCTATGTGCCGGCGATAAGCCTGACGCTGCCACGGCTCATGTTCTGAACGATCCGAGATAATGCCGGTTAGCGAATACTCAGCGGTGCTCGACCGCCAAGTCCGCAAGGGCGACCGCCAGGATCAGCTGGTGCCGACCTACGTCAAGATCGAGGAGGCGATCGCGGCGGGCCGGCTTGACGAGGCACGCGAGTACATCGACTTCTTCGACCGCGAGGCGGCGCACGTCTACGCCTTCGTGTTCGACGAATGGATCGCCGAGATCGGCCGATTCCTCCTCGACAAGGGCATGAGCGAGGCCGAGATCGAGGGCGTGCGAGACGATCTCAAGCTCTTGGTCAACATGCGATTCGACGACGGCTTGCCCTATGACCGCGAGGCCGAGCTCGCGACCTACGCGATGTTGAAAGCGCGGCTCTTGCGCCACCTGAACGCGTCCAAGGAGACCGCGCTCGAAACCCTGAACGCATGGATCGTCCAGTGGCGCGGTGTCCACGATCGCGACCTCGACTACATTTGCGGGCTATTGAACATTGTGGTCGTGCGCCTGGGCGAGGAATCGCTCGAAGCGCTCTACCGCGACTATCTGCTGGTCAAGGTGTTCGCCCGCGGCTTTAGCCGCTTCGACGTGGCCAAGCACGATTGGCGGGACACCTTCGAGTCGCTGGTCGCCTTCCTACTGATCGGGTCGCGGCTCCATCTTCCCGACCTCGGTCGGGACCAGGGCTCGATCTCGCTCCGCGAATATGACGACCGGGTCGAGGTGGCGCTGACGCCATGCGGCAGCGGCGGACGCATTACCGCGGGCGATCCCTTTTCCGGGACCGGCTCGCGCGCCGAGGCGCCGTACTACTACCGCTTCCTGGAACGAGAGCACGATTTCAGTTGGAACAAGAAGGGCGTCTGCCCCTACTGCGCGCACTGTTGCCTGACCTACGAGAAGTTGCCGATCGAGCGGCTGGGCTATCCGGTTATGGTGGTCGAGCCGCCAAGCTATCCTGACGAGACCGCGCAGTGCCGATTCACACTATACAAGGACCCACGCGAGGTTCCGGCCGCGGTGTACGAACGCCTCGGGGAAACCAAGCCGGCGGCGGATACGCCACTCGGCAGCACCGGACGCGGACCCAATCGGGAGATTGCGCCATGACCCACCAACCGACGCTGTGGGCAGCCTACGAGAAGAGCGGCTATGTGTTTCCGGTCCGGGTCATGCCGGCCGACGAGATGGCCGAGATTCGTGGCCGCCTCGAGCGCTACTTGGCCACGGCGGAGTGCGATCCCAAGGACGACTTTCTGCTCCAGTTCAAGGTGCACATGGTCTTCAAATGGGCCGACGATCTGATCCGCCATCCGGTGATTCTCGATGCCGTCGAGGAATTGATCGGCCCCGATATCCTGGTCTGGAACACGGCGGTCCTGATGAAAAAGCCCCACGAGCCCGACTTCGTCACCTATCACCAAGACGTGCTCTATTGGGGCAACCATCCCGACCACGTCGTTGGGGCGTGGGTGGCGCTCGCCGACAGCACGCCCGAAAAGGGCTGTATCCACGTGTTTCCGGGCTCCCACAAGCGGGGAATCCTTCCCCATACCGACACCTTCGGCGAAAACAATATGCTCTCTCGCGGCCAGCAGATTTCCTCCGATCTCGATCAGACCCAGGCCGTCAGCATGGTCCTGCGGGCTGGCGAAATGTCGCTCCACCACACTCGGACCGTCCACGGCTCGGAGCCCAATCGGTCCGACGAGGCGCGCTTGGGATTCGTCATTACCTTCATGGCCCCGGCCACCACCATGATCGGGCCGCGCACCGGGGCGACGCTGGTGCGCGGGGTCGACAACCACGGGCATTTCGACCTCGAGGAGGCGAGGCCGGCGGAGGACCTCGATCGCGTGGGTTTGGCCGCGCACGATGCGGCGATGAGGCCCTTTGCCGCCGCCATCAACGTGGGCGCCCAAACCGAGGGCCGCTTGTCGGCCGCGCGGGTCGCCGGCCACGACAACACCAAGCCTCAGCCCTAGGGTCTGCAAAGGAAGTTGCGATGAGCGAACTCGACATCGAACGCGTGCGAATCTACGCGGTGGGGCCTGAGACCGAGCGCTACACCTGGGCCACCGACCACACCGAGCAGTTCGTCACCAACACCATCGCCCGGATCACCACTAAGGGCGGGCTCGAGGGCGCGGCCGGCGCGATGAGCGTCAACGAGTTCGGCTTCTCCGCCGCCGTCGCCGAGACCATGCGTCCGATGGTCCCTCACCTGATTGACGCCTCGGCCCTGGATCGCGAGTCCCTGTGGTATCGCTTGCGGCCCTTCGATCTGCCCTTGGCGCCGCAGGCCAACGCCATTCTCGATATCGCGCTTTGGGACTTGGCGGCCAAGCACGCGGGGCTTCCGCTCTATCAGATGCTGGGCGGTCCTCGGTCGAAGATACTGTCGTATGCCAGTACGCCGCTCCTGCATACGGCCGAGGCGTATGTCGATTACGTCGCCGAGTTGCAGGAGCAGAGCTTCAAGGCGGTGAAGTTCCACTGCTGGTGCGAGTACGACCAAGACATGGCGATGGCCCGCGCGGTGCACAAACGGTTCGGCGATTCAGGAATGCGTTTCATGCTTGACGTCGAGCAGCGATACACCCGCGAGGAAGCGCTGAGGGCGGGCCGGGAGCTGGGTGAGCTCGACTTTCGCTGGTTCGAGGCGCCGCTGCCCGACTTCGATTTCGCCGGCTACCGCGAGCTCAAGCGGAGTGTTGAGGTGCCGATCATCGCCAACGGCAACTGTGGATCCTCGATGCCCGGCTGATCGAGGCGGTCATCGACATGGACTGCTGGACCGACGTGCGGGTCGATACCACCGTCGCCGGCGGGGTCACGCCGATGCAGAAGATCATGGCGGTGTCCGAGGCCCATGGCATGAACGTCGAGATCCAAAGCTGGGGCTACACCCTCGGCCAGGCCGCCAACCTCCAGCTCATGCTGGCCCACCACAATTGCACCTACTTCGAGCAGGCGATGCCCTACGAGGCGCTGGAATACGGGGCGCACGACGTGATCCGCACCGATTCCGAGGGCTACGTGCACGCGCCCGACGGACCAGGCCTCGGCATCCGCACCGATTGGCAAGCCATCGAGGCGGCGGCTTTCCTGACCTACGAGGTGCCCGCGGCCGCGTAGGCACGGCGCGCGTCGGCCGCCGCCGAGCTTCCTCCTAGTTGGGCACCGAGTTGTGGAGGAAGACGTAATCGTCGCCATCGGCTCCCTGGTGGCAGGCGATGCAATTGACCGGCATCTGTTCCATGGTCATGCCCGCCGCGATCTTGCCGGCAAGGTCCATCCCGCTTGGTGCTTTGCGAACACTGCCGTCGGGCATGTAGATGACCCAGAACCAGTTTTGGTTGTCAGGATCGAAGCCGCTCTCCCGCCGGTACATCACCGTGTAGACCGCGAGGTATTTGTCGGGATCGGCGAACACCTGCTCCTCGGTCGCCGCGGCCTCACCGTCGCGGAAGTTCTTCTTGACGATCGCGAGACCGGTGTGCGCATCGACCGTAATCGGCCCCTGTAGCGTAACCAGGGTTTCCGAGTGGGGCATGGTCCCGCCCTGATAGGTCGTCGCGCGAATAGCGTTCGGGCCGACGAACCGGTCCGCTTCGAGCGCCGCCCAGAGCTTGCCTGCGAACGCGACATCTTCGGGGCTGCCGAACGGTGGCGGCATGTCTTGCGCCGCGGTGGTTGCTGCCGCGCCCACCAGCACCGCGAGCGCAATCGTAACGGTTTTGAATCTGTGCATCGGAGGTCCTCCCGCACCGTGATTGGTAGGTTGATCCTCTTGGATGCCTGTGGGTTGGGAAAGGTTACGCGGGTGGGATCAGGTGCTCTTTCCCGCAGATTCCAGTACCGATTGAGCTAGCTTCTCGGAAACCTCGGGCGCGGCCTGGGCGTCGGGGTGCTCGAAGACCGCCTTCCCCAGCTCGATGGTGCGGCGATATGCGGCAAGGTAAGACCGACAGTCGGGGCAGACGCGAAAATGCACGTATGCGCGCCGCCGTTCGCCCGCGGCAAGGCCGCCTTCGCAGAAGTCGTCGATGAGCTCTTCGGCGCGGGCGCAGGTAATCATGCCGGGCAACCGGAACATTCGCGCCCGTGCCTCGCGGAATACACTTGTTCGCCCGCTCATTCTTGCGCCTCGAACATCGGCTCCAGCAGCTTCTTCAGTGCCGCCCGCGCGCGATGCAGCATGATCTTCACCGCGGCCGGGCTCTTGCCCAAAAGCGTGGCCGCTTCCCGGGTGCTCACTCCTTCGATGTCGCGGAGGAGTAGAACGGTACGGTAGCTTTCCGGCAAGCGGTCGATCGAGTGGCGGACGAGCATGCGAGTTTCGCGGCGTTCGACCATAGAATCCACCGATTCCTCGAACCGCCAGGTGGGCTCGACCCGGGTATTCACGGAATCGAATTGCGGCAACAACTGTTCGATCGAGTGTTCCGGCCTTCGCCGGCTGGAACGAAGCCGCATCAGCGAATCGTTGACTACGATCCGATGGAACCATGTAGCCAGCGACGAGCGGCCCTCGAAGGATTCGAGGCTGCGAAAGGCGTGAAGAAACGCCTCCTGAACGCAGTCCTCGGCGTCGGCCTCGTTTCGCAGGAACCGTAACGCCACCGCATAGGCGCGGCCGCCAAGCTGGCGTACCAATTGCGTGTAGGCCGCGGCGTCGCCCTCGCGCAGCGCCGCCACCAGCTCGGCCTCGCCGCCGAAACGCTCCTCCACCGGGAGGGCATGGCCCGCCGCCTTGGTCATGGCCGCAGACTATCATTATTGAGGCGGCGCATTCCGATCCCGTTTCGCTTTTCGGTAGTACGGGATCGCATGGTGAGTATGCTATTTGTCGCGCCAGTCGCCGACCGGCGGTGCGTCACGATCCGGAGGAGGACATGGTGGGGGAGCTGGAGGGAAACGTCGCCGTCATCACCGGCGGCAGCCGCGGCATCGGCCGCGCGATCGCCGGGCGACTGGCTACCGAGGGGGCCGACTGTCTCCTTGCGGCCCGAGGCAAGCAAGATCTTCGGAGCGCTGCGGCGGAGATTGCCGAGGCGAGCGGCAAGCGTGCGGAGTACTTTGCTGGCGACCTTCGCGATCTCGGTGGATGCAAGGCACTTGCCGAAACCGTGCGGCGTGCCTACGCCGGCGTCGATATCCTTGTGAACTGCGCCGGCGCCACTCAGGGCGGCCCGTTCCTCGAGGTCGACGACGATGTCTGGGACGATGGCTTTGCGCTCAAGTTCTTCTCCTGCGTCCGGCTCTCGCGGTTGCTTTGGCCGATGCTCAAGGAGCGGCGCGGAAGCGTGATCAACATCATCGGCGGCTTTGCGCGAACCCCCGATCCCGACTTCATGATTGGTGGCGCGGTCAACGCGGCCATGGCCAACTTCACCAAGGCGCTGGCGGGTCAGGGCCTGCGCGACGATGTCAACGTCAACGCCATCCATCCCGGCTCGACGCGGACCGAGCGGCTGGTCGGGGTCATCGGGACACAGGCTGAACTTGCCGAAATCACGCCGGCGGAGGCGGAACGCGCGAGGATCGAGGCCGAGGGCGTTCGCCGGTTCGGCGAGCCCGAGGACGTGGCCAACCTGGTCGCGTTTCTGTGCTCACCGGCCGCGCGGCACATCCACGGCGGCGCCATCGCCATCGATGGCGGTGCCACCAAGGGCGTATACTAGGGCCGCGTCCGCTCGCAATAGGGCTGGCTCTTGATGCCCTACTTGATGTTGTAGCGGCTGTAGAGCTCTCCATAGCTCTCGAGTTGCACGATCTCGAAGAACTCTTTGTCGGTGATCATCTTGTCCTGCACCGCGTTCCAATCCTGCGTCTGTTTCAAGGCTGCCAATCCGTCCACCAGACCCCGTGCCGCCATATACAGCGATACCAGCGAGCCGATGACCATTTGGCACTTTGCCTTCCTAAACTCATCGATCGGGATCGGCTCCATGTTCGCGAAGATCCCGACGATGGGGGCGGAGATAGCGCCCACGAGGTAATTCAGCTCTTCGATGTTGAGCGCCATGACGAATATCGCGTCGGCGCCGGCGGCGGCATATGCGTTGCTGCGCTCGACCACCTTCTCGATGTAATTGTCGCGGTAGTACTCCTCGATGGGGACCGTTCCGATGACGTCGGTGCGAACGATGATCTTGAAGTTCTTGTCGGTGCGGGCGTCGACCGCGGCTTCGATCTTGCCGCACATCTCGTCGACGCTGATCAACTCGTTGCGCGGAATTCCCGGCAGGAAGGGGCACTTGCAGGGGATCGCTTCATCGTCGATGTGCACTCCCGCCAGCCCGGCGGCCTCGAAATCACACACCGAATCGGCGACGCGTATCGCGTTGCCGTACCCCTCCTCCATGTCGGCGATGACGGGGATGGAAACGGCCTTGGCGATGCTCCGGCAGATCATCAGCCGTTCCGATTTCGACATCAGCGCCAGATCCGGCTTGCCCAAGAAGGCAGCCTCCGTCGCATAGCTTCCGACGTATATGGCGTTGAAGCCGGCGCGCTCGACCAACACCGCCGACAAGGCATCGTAGGCGCCGATGGCCACGACAAGCTCGCCATCGTCGATCATCTTCTGAAGTCTGGTGGTGGATTTCATGTTCCGCCTCTCCCGTGTTGGTCCGCTACAGCGATCTCACCAATTGCAGAAATCCATCGATACCCGGTGGGTTCCGTCCGCTTCGGTCGCCGATGTGATTTCGTCCAGGCTCACGTCCCGCCTCTCTTGCGCCGAGATGTACGCCGCTAGCGTACAGCGCTTGATTTCCCTCGCCTCTTCTCCGCTAAGGCGCGGCCGGCCACCGTGCATGACCGCGTCGATGAAGTCTCTGGTGCTGGCCACGAACGATGCCGACCAATTGCGCTCGTGCAGGGACGTTTCGGTCATATAGCTTTTTACCTTCCCGTCCACGAACACGATTATCGGCGGGAAGAGCGGGCTCGAGGATAGCTCAAGCTCGCGATAGATATCTCTGTCGCCGCTGCCGTCGCCCTGGTTGATCCACATGAGGCCCCGCTCGCCAACGATCTCGACGAAGTCGTCGAGCCAGAAATCACATGGGATCGCCATCTTGGGCATGAAGGTGAAGTCGATCTGCGCGAACTTTTGAGGTTCGCCCGCTGCGGTTCTGAACTTGGCCCGGACGAAGGCCGGGGCATCGAGCGGCGATTCTTCGTCGATCCAAGTGCTGATCGTATCCATCTCACGTTCGGCAAACCAAGAGACGGTGGAGAAACGGTGATATCCGTGATCGCCGACAATCGGCCCGACCCCGGTCTTGTCGAGGCTCGCCCTCCAGGACTCGGGGCTCCAGAATCCTGGCCAATCGCTTCTGGGTAGTCCGTCGCGAACGCCCACCGCGGTGTGCGACCTGATGGAGAGAAGCTCGCCAATGATTCCTTCGTTCATTAGCTCCTTTGCCTTGCGATACGCAGGATAGAAGATGGCGTTTTCGTAGACCCGCAGCATGGCGGACCGCTCGCGGCAGACCTCGATCATGCGGTCGGCTTCGTGCAGGCTTACGCCCATCGGCTTTTGCACGCTTATGCCGCGAATGCCAGCGATCGCGGAGGCCTCGACCATCTCGCAGTGCAGGTGATGCGGGGCAAGGATCTC
>CAYUNL010000125.1:0-8332 GCA_964446055.1 uncultured Alphaproteobacteria bacterium
GCTGGGTGGATCCATGGCGCTTGGCAGAGTTCCTTCGAGTACGATCTGCCGCTTCTTGACTGTGGGATCGGCGATCGGCACCGCCGACAAGAGCGCCTCGGTGTAGGGGTGATAGGGCGGCGCGAAGACCTCTTCGGTTTTGCCGCGCTCCATGATCTGGCCCAGATACATCACCACGATGCGGTCGGCCAGGTACCGGACCACGCTCAAATCGTGGCTGATGAACAACAGCGTCGTGCCGTGCTCGCGCTGGATGTCCATCAACAGCTCGGTCACCGCCGCCTGAACCGAGACGTCAAGCGCCGAGACCGGCTCGTCGGCGATCACCATCGCGGGCTTGCCGGCGAAGGCGCGGGCAATCCCCACCCGCTGCTTCTGTCCGCCCGAGAGCTGGCGCGGGCGGCGTATGGCGAAGTCCCGCGGCAGTTTGACGATGTCCAATAGCCGCTCGACTTCGCGGCGCACGGCGCCGGCATCTTGGGCGACGCCGAACTTCCTGACCACGCGGCCGATCTGCGCGCCCACCGTATGGCTTGGGTTCAGCGTCTCGTTGGGGTTCTGAAAGACCATCTGCATGGCGCCGATCTGCCCCGGGGAGCGTTCGCGCACCGGCACCTTGCTGATGTCGGCGCCACCGAAATGGATGGCCCCGTCGGTCGCCGTCTCAAGCCCCATCAGGACCTTGGCGAAGGTCGATTTTCCGCACCCCGATTCGCCGACGATGGCCACCGTCTCGGCCCGCTTGGCGTCAAATGACAGGGTCTCGTTGGCCTTGACGTAGCGCACGGTGCTGCCCGAGATCAGCGCGCGGATCGAGCGGTCGTGAACCGGGTAGTACTTCTGCATCGCGGCAACGTCGAGCACTTGCTCGCCCGAGGACGCCGCCTCGCGCTCGGCTGCCTCATGGACCCGTTCGTCCCAGCGAATCTCGTTCCACCGCAGGCAACGCACGCGGTGCCCCGCCCCCGCCATCGGCAGGTCTTGGGCATCGCACAGCCCCTCGCGGAAATGGTCGCACCGCGGCCCGAAGTTGCAGCCCGGCGGGCGCTCGTGCGGCAGCGGCAGCTGCCCGCGGATGGGAATCAAGGGCCGCGCGTTCTTGTCGGCGGTGGGCAGCGGGATGCAGTCGAACAGCCCGTGGGTGTAGGGGTGGCGCGGCCCGGTGAAAAGTTCGGCCACGGTGCCCTCTTCGACCACCTCGCCCGAATACATCACACAGACGCGGTCGCAGACCTCGGCGATGAGCCCGAGGTTGTGCGAAATGTAGAGAAGCGCGGTGCCGTACCGTTTGCTGATGTCGTGGATCAGACCGACGATGCCGGCCTCGACGGTGACATCGAGCGCCGTCGTCGGCTCGTCCAAGAGCAAGAGCGAGGGATTGCTCATCAGCGCCATCGCGATGACCACCCGCTGTTGCTGCCCGCCGGACAGCTGATGGGGATAGGCCGCCATGATGCGCTCGGCGTCGGGCAAGCGTACGTCTCCAAGGACCTCAAGCGCGCGCTTTCGGGCCTCGCCCTCGCCCATCCCCTCGTGGACCTCCAGGACCTCGGTCAGCTGCGCACCGGCGGTCATGCTCGGGTTCAACGCGGCCATCGGCTCCTGATAGACCATGGCGATCTCGGCGCCGCGGATGCGGCGCAGTTCTTCGGCGCCGAGCGTGCTCATGTCGCGGCCCTTGAAGCGGATCGTGCCGCCGACGATGCCGCCGTTGTGGCCCATATAACGCATGATTCCGAGCGCCACGGTCGATTTCCCGCAGCCCGATTCGCCGACCAGTCCCACACTTTCGCCTTCCGCGAGCGAGAGCGAGAAATCCATGACCGCCGGAATCTCGCCCGCGCGCGTGAAATAGGAAAGGCGCAGGTCCTCGATCTCCAGAAGCGGCGCGGCCATCAGTCCCTCAACGATATCTCGCGCAGGCCGTCGGCCACGAGGTTGAAGCCCAGCACCAGCGAGGACAGCGCGACGCAGGGGAAGATCGTCATGTGCGGAAAGGCAAGCGCGATGGCGCGGGCTTCGTTGATCATGCCGCCCCAGTCGGGATCCGGCGGCGGCAGGCCAAGACCAAGGAAGCCCAGCACGCCGACGGTAATCGTCACATAGCCGAGCCTGAGGCAGGCGTCGACGATCAGCGGGCCGCGCGCGTTGGGCAGGATCTCGACCAGCATGATGTGCCAGGCGGTCTCGCCGCGGACCTGCGCCGCCGCCACGTAGTCGCGGTTGCGCAGGTCGAGCACCAGCCCCCGCACGATGCGCATGATTCCCGGCGCCGAGGCGAAGGTCACCGCGATCACGATGTTGAGCCCCGAGGCGCCGATCGTGATGATCACCAGGATGTAGAGGACCAGCACCGGAAACGACAGGATGTAATCCGAGATCGCCGAAAGCACGTCGTCCGCCGTGCTCGACAGGTAGCCAGCCGCCAGACCCATGAGGATGCCGACGACATAGGCGCTCAACGTCGCCAGCGGCGCGAAGATCAGCACCGCTCGCGAACCCCACATGATGCGCGAGAGAATGTCACGTCCGATGTGATCGGCGCCGAGCCAGAAGGTGCCGCCCTCGGCGTATTCTGCGCCGGGCATGGCGAAAGGCTGGAGCGTCGCATTGGGCGGGAATGGAGCGATGAGCGGCGCCAGCAGCGCGATCAGCACCCAGAAGACGATGATGCCGACGCCGATCATGCCGAGCCAGCTTTCGCGCAATAGCCCGAATGAGCGGAACGCGCGCATCACCGCCGCTCCAAGGCTGGGCGCTGGCTTCAGCGTTTCTGCGGCGGTGGTCATATCAGGAGAATCGGATCCGCGGGTTGAGGTAGATGTAGCCGATATCGCCGATCACCTTGGTCGTCACGGCAACGAACACCGCGACCATGGCGCACGCCTCCAGCAGGAAGATGTCTTGGTTGAGCGCGGCCTCCAGCAACAGCGCGCCGAAGCCTTTGTAGGCGAAAAAGAACTCGACGACGATCACCCCCGACAAGAGCCAGTTGAACTGCAGCATGATCACCGTGAAGGGCGCGATCAACGCGTTCCTCAGCGCATGGCGAAGGATCACGCGATGGTTGGGCAGCCCCTTCAGCCGGGCAGTACGGATGTAGGCGGTGGTCATGACCTCGACCATCGAGGCCCGGGTCATGCGCGTCACGTAGCCGAAGTCGTAGAGCACCAGAACCAGTGCCGGCATGATGAGCTGGGGAAACGAGAAGCCATCGGCCATTCCGCTGGTTCCCGGCAATATCCCCAGCCAGAACACGAAGATCGCCGAGATGAACACGGCCGAGGCGAACTCCGGCACCGAGGTCGTGATGATCGAGGTGATCGATATGGTGCGGTCGAGCACCGAGCCCTCGCGCATGCCGGCCAACACGCCCAGCGTCAGCGACAGCGGGATGATGACGGCGAACGCGGCGAGCGCGAGGATGCCGGTTTGGCCGAGCCGCGACCACAGGACCTCGGCCACCGGTCCCTTGTAGCGGATCGACTCGCCAAAATCTCCGGTGAAGAAGTTGCCCAGCCACGACCCATAGCGCTCATGCAGCGGCTCGAGGTAGCCGTTCGCCTCGAGCCACAGCGATCGCTGCTCCTCGCTCGAATAGGGTCCGAGCACCTTGGTGGCGACGCTTTCCTTGTCGATCTCGAGCAACACGAACAGCGTCAGCGAGACCGCGATCATGATCGCGACCATGCGGGCGAGCTGCCTGGCGATGACGACGATCATCGGCCCGGCTCCGCGCCCCCCAATGTCAGGTCTAGCGGCGGCGGGGTGGGCTGCGCCACCCCGCCGTTTCCGCTTGGCTTAGGTGTCGAGCCACACCTGGTTGTAGTGGTGCTCGAGCGCGACTTGGGCATAGATGCCCTTGACCCGCTTGTGCGCCGAAGTGAAGACCGAGCGCCAGTAATCCTGCGAGATGATCGAATCCTCTTGCATGATGCCTTCGAGCTTGGCCATGTCCTTGCGCCGCTCATCGGGGTCGAGCTTGGTGCCCGCGGTGTCGAGAAGCCGGTCGTACTCGGGGTTGTTGTAGTCGGTCTCGTTCCACACCGAGCCGGCGCGGTAGGCGAGGTTGAGCACCTGGACGCCGAGCGCCCGATGGGTCCACGAGGTGAAGCCGAACGGTGTCGACATCCAGCGGTCCCAATAGGTGCCCCCCGGCATGATGTTGATGGCGAGGTTGATGCCCGCCGGCTTCATCATCTCCGAGATCACCTTGCAGGTATTTTGCTCCCACGTCGGTGCGGCCACGCAATCGATGGTGATGTCGATGCCATCGGCATAGCCGGCGTCGGCGAGAAGCTTCTTCGCCAAGTCATAGTCCTGCTTCTGGGCCGGTAATTTGGCGTACTCGGGGTGGATCGGCGCGACGTGGTGGTCCTCGGCCGTGGCGCCCAACCCTTGATAGGCGACTTCCAGAACCCGGTCCGCGTCGATCGTCGCCTGGATCGCCTGGCGCAGCGCCTTGTTGTCGTACGGCGGCTCAGACACCCGCATCCGGGCAACGCCCGTCTGCGCCGTCACCACCTCGAAGAGTTCGATGTCGGGCAGTGCGCGAATGGTGTCGAGTTGCTCGACGCTCGGCCGCATCCAGGCATCGACCTGGCCCGAGGCAAGCGCGGCGATCGCGGCGGCGGGATCGTTGCCGTGATCGATGTAGGTGATCTGGTCGAGGTAGACATCGCCGCCCCAGTAGGGATCCTCGCGCCGCACCAGCACCGCCTTCTCGCCGACCGCGAAGTCCGTAAGCGTAAAGGGGCCGGTGCCGATCGGGTTCTTGGTCAGATCGGCGCCCATTTGGGCGTGGTCGCGGTGGGTGATGAGGGCGGGATAGTCGGCCAGGCTTTCAGGCAGCGCCAGGTCGGGCGTCTTGAGGTGGAACATCACGGTATGGGCGTCGATCTTCTCGAACACGCCTTCCGCGGCGACCGTCGACATGACTTTGCTGCCGTCCTCGGCGGTCTCGCCGGTCTCCACCTTCGTGGTCATCGAGGCGAACCGGCCCTGGTTCGACGAGCCGGTCGCCGGATCGAGCCAGCGCTCGAAGGTGGCGATCACGTCGTCGGCGCCGAAGTCGTCCCCGTTCGACCACTTTACGCCCTTGCGCAACTTGAAGGTCCAGGCCTTGAGGTCGTCCGAGGCTTCCCAGCTCTCGGCCAAATAAGGCCGCGCGACCCCGTCTTGGCCGATCCGCGACAGCGGCTCGGTCATGTGCCGCGCCAGGTTGCCCTTCTCCGACCAGTCGTAGATCGCCGGGTCCGTGCTCTCCATCACGTTCATCGACACGCGCAGGTTGCCGCCCATCTTCGGCGTCGCTGCCTGCGCACGCCCGCTGACGCGCTCGCCGGTGATGCCGCCGAGCATGGCGTACGCGGCCACGGCCGAGACGCCCAGCCGGGTCACCGTGGTCAGAAACTCGCGCCGGCTGACCTCGCCTTTGCGGAGCTTTTCGGCGATCTCCGGCACATACGGATGCACCTTGTCGCTTCCCTTGCGTAGCATGTAGTCCTCCCTAGCTCGTGTGATCTTAGATTCTCTGAATTCTCCCCGATTATACACCCTTCCCGCGCCCGCGCCATTCGGCCCGGCGGCGATGACGGCGATGTGAACGGCGCTACTTCGAGGTCGCGACGAATACCCCGTCCCACTCGGCGCCGGGTGGGTCGGCCTCGAAGTGGTCGAGCCGCTCGGCGTACAGATCGTAAAGCGTTTCGAGCGCGCCATCGAGCTCCCGGCACTCGGCGAGCAGCTGGCGCGCCCGCGCCCATTACCTGCCCGCGATAGGCCGCCAGCATCGCCTGGTGGCGTTCCGCCAACGCCGTGAAATCCGGGCTCTGGTTGTATTCGCGGTCACCGAGAAGCGAGAAGATGCGCACCGCCTCGTCCTTACCCTTGACCTTGATCAGGTCGAGCTCGAGGCACGCATACTCGGGAGCCTCGGCGCGCGTCGCCTCGCCGATGACGATGCCGACACCGTAGTTCTTCGACTGACCTTCGAGCCGCGCGGCGAGGTTCACGGTATCGCCCAGCACCGAGTAATCGAAGCGCTGCTCCGAGCCCATGTTGCCGACGCAGCACTCGCCGGAGTTGAGCCCGATGCCGATATTGATGGGCCGGAACAGCTCGCCCGCGGCCTCGCGCTCGGATTTGATGGCGGCGTTCAGCGTGGTCAGCTCGCCGAACATCGCCAACGCCGAATCGCAGGCATGGCGGCCATGCTCGTCATCGTCCAGGGGCGCGTTCCAGAACGCCATGATGCAATCGCCCATGTACTTGTCGATAGTCCCGCTGCGCTCCAGAATCATGTCGGTCATCGGCGTGAGAAAGCGGTTGATGAGCCGTGTCAGCCCCTTAGGATCGCTCTTGAACAGTTCCGAGATCGAGGTGAACCCGCGGATGTCGGCGAACAGCAGCGTCATGTCCTTCATCTCGCCGCCCAGCACCAGTTTCTCCGGGTTTCGGGCGAGTTCCTCGACCAGCGCCGGCGACATGTAGCGGCTGAAGGCGCCGCGCACTTGGTTGCGCTCGATTTCCGAGCGCAGGTAGTTGATCAGCGAGCCCGCGAGGTAGACCAGGAGCACCACCAGCGAGGGGAACACCGGGTCCAAGAGCCAGCGCAGCTCGGTGAAGGCAAACCACGAGGCGGCGATCGCCGCGGCGATCCCGGCCACCCCCAATACCGCACACCACAGCGCCCCCAGCCTCGGCAGCAGCAAGACCAGCGTCACCCCGAGAAGAAGCAAGTAGATGATCTCGGCCCCGTCGGCCCAGTCCGGCCGCTCCAGGAAATAGCCCAGCAGCATCTGCTCGATCGCTTGGGCGTGGACCTCGACCCCGGCCATCACCGGGTCCAAGGGCGTCGCCCGCAGATCTTTGAGACCGGCGGCACTGGTGCCGATAAGGACGATGTTCCCGGCAATCAGTGCGGGGTCGAAGTCGGGTGCGAACAACTGCCACGCCGGAACGCGGCGCTCCGGCACATCCTCGGTGAAGTGAATCCACATGCGCCCTTGGGCGTCGGTCGGCACCACGATGCGCCCGATCTTGACGTGGTTGATGCCGGTGTGTTCGCCGAATGCCTGCTCACCGCTGCCGCCCGAGGACTTGACGATGAAGGTCTTGGCGCCTTGGGCCACGCGCAGTACTTCGGCGGCAAGCGAGGGCAGGAGCGTACCGCCCTGGCGGAAGAGCAGCGGCACGCGGCGGATGATCGAATCGGCTTCGGCCTCGATACTGAAACTGCCGTTGCCGCTGGCGGCGGCCTCGATTTCAGGCAGCGTCACGACCGCGCCCCGGTAGACCGGCAAGTAGCGAAGCGGATCGTCTCCCGAGTGGGCGAATGATCCCTTTGCCTCGGGCCGGCCCGGGCTCTCCCCGGCACTCAGCGAGAAGCCGGTGATGACCGGGAATCCCGCGGCGCCCATCTGCGCGATCACGTCGGCCAGTACTGCGTCGTGATCGGGCAGCGCGTCGAGGTTTTGCAGCAGCGCCTCGGTCTCCGGCGTCGATGGCCACTTGGGCAACACCCGCGCCGGCGAAGTGCGGTCGGGCTCCGCGAAAACGATGTCGAGCGCCACCGCCGCCGCCCCCGCGTTGGCGAGGTTGGCGTGCAATTGGGCGACGTCGGTGCGCGGCTACGGCCACTGCCCGATCCGCTCGAGGCTGGCGTCGTCGAGGTCGACGATTCGCACCGGCGCCTCGACGTAGGCCCGCGGCTCGATGCGCTGGAAGACTTCGAACACGTCGAGCTGATAGCGCTCGAACGAAGGCACCCCGACACGCAAGCCCAGCGCCAGCATCGAAAGCGGCACCACCAGGTGCAGCAATCCGATCAGCCGCTTGCGCAGGGCCGCTACCAACGGCGCCAGTCTCTGCGTCGGGCTCGGCGCCGGCGCGCCGGCGCCCTCGGCAGTTGCGTTGGTGGCCACCATGACGCGACCGGGGGCGGTGGGTCTCAGGCCGCCGGCTGAGGCAGCGCCGGCTCGAGGTGGAAGTCGGGTTCGCGCTGCTGGCGCACGAACACCGCGAACACCTCGCTGAACGCGCGCCACAGCCCGCGCACCGGCGGCAGCATCTCGTGGGCCACCGCGGCGCGTGCTTTGGCAAGCGCGTGGAACGGAACCATGGGGAACAGGTGGTGCTCGACGTGGTAGTTCATGTTCCAGTACAGGAAGCGGAGCACCGGGCCCATGAGCACGGTGCGGCTGTTGCGCCGGTGGTCGTAGACGTTGATCTCAAGCCCGCCGTCCTGGACCTTGACGCATAGCTCATGCAGCCAGGCGCCGTACATGCGCGGAAAGAACAGCAACATCAGCGGCAGCCAGCTCCAGGCCAC
>CAYUNL010000126.1:0-8331 GCA_964446055.1 uncultured Alphaproteobacteria bacterium
GGAAGCGCCCCGGTGGGGAGCTACCCGGCCGGTCGGACGCCGGAGGGGGTGATGGACATGGCCGGCAACGTCTGGGAGCTGGTCGACGGCTGGTACGGCCCGCACGACGCCGATCCGGCGCTGCGGGAGCGCGAGTTCCGCGTGCTGCGCGGCGGCGCCTACAACTCGCACGACTGGAAGCTGCGAACGACCTATCGCCTGGCCTACGACGGCGATTTTCGGTTCTCCGCGAGCGGCGGATTCCGCTGTGTCGACGATCAACGGACGCGGCTCGCGGATACGAGCGCCCCCATCGAGACGGCGGCCCCCGCCGGGCCTCGGGCCGGCCTGGGCTACCAGGTAGTCTCGCTCGCCCACGACCTGGCGCGGCCTTCGGGCGCGGCGCGCGACGGCGATTCGCTGATCCTCACCGATCTTGCGAGCGGTGACGTGGTCCGCCGCGCGGCCGACGGGACCACGACGATCATTTACGCGGGACTGCCGAGGGGGCTCGACGTCCTCGGCGAGCCCACCGGGCCCTATAAGGTGCAGGTTCACGACGGCCGGGTCTTCATCGCCCAGGGCTGGCAAGACGTCGACCGCGACGAGGGACCGCTCGATCACGCGCTTTTGGAGATCGAGCCGGGCGCGGGCGCGCCGCGCGTGGTGTCCGGCGATTTCTGGAATCCCTTCGATTTCGCGTGGGGCGGCGACGCCTGGTACGTCGCCGACGGCGCCCGCAACACCCTCGTGCGGGTGACGTTGGAGGGGGAACTCAGCACGCTCCATAGCTTCGCCAAGCTCGAACCGGTGGCGCCAGCGGGCGAGCGACTCTCGCCCACCGAGTTCGACGACGGTGAGTCCTATGAGGTCGACGCCGTACCGACCGGGATCGCGATACGCGGGGAGCGAGTCTTCGTCGCCTTGTTCGGCGGCTTCCCATTCGTCGCCGGGGGCGGCGTCGTTCACTCGGTGGCCGCGGATGCCGCCAGCGACGGCGCACGTGTCGAACTCCGCGACCTCAACGCGCCCACCGATATCGCCTTCGACGAGCATGGCCGATTGCTGGTGGTCGAGATGGGCTTGTTCGATATGGAACTGGGGTTTCAGCCAGGGACCGGACGCCTGTTGCGGGTCGATCTCGCGAGCGCGACGCGAACCGTGCTTCTCGAGGGGCTTACCCGCCCGGTCACGGTGCTGCCGCTGGACGATGGGGCGGCACTCGTGGTGCAACTGAACGGCGACATCGTGGCGCTCTCGCCCGCGCCCTGACCGCCACCCTCGGAGCCGGACACTCATTTGTTGGGTGCCGGAATCCGGACACTCATTTGTTGGGTGCCGGAATAAGGTATAGTTCTGGCCAGCCGTGGCGACGGACGATGAAGCCGGCCGCAGGGGGGGGGGATGGAACGCTGGGTCGAGAAGAACCTGAATTGGTTGGTACTCGCACCGACCCTGATCGTCTTGGTGTTCCTGATCGTCACTCCGACGATCTATCTCTTCGTCGTCGCCTTTCAGAAGTTTAACCCCGCCGATGTCGGCAACCCCGAATGGGTTGGCTTCGCCAACTTCGCGACGGTGTTTTCCAACGAATTCTTTTGGAACGCGCTCAAGAACACGATGATCTACATCGTCGTCGCCGTCTCGCTCGAGTTTGCGCTTGGGGTTTCGTTCGCCTTGCTGGTGGACCGCTATATCCGGCGGCTGAACTTCATCAAGACCATCCTTATCCTTCCGATGATGCTGCCGCCGGTAGCCGTCGCCATTACCTTTCGCATCCTTTACCAACCCCAATTCGGCCCGCTCAACATCATGCTCTTTTACCTCGGCCTCGACCCCGTGATGTGGACGGCAGAGGTCGATATGGCGAAGCCATCGATCATTCTCGTCGATATTTGGGAGTACACGCCGTTCGTCTTCTTGATGACGCTGGCGGGGCTCGCCGCGCAGCCACGCGCCCCGCTTGAGGCCGCCGAAATGGACGGGGCCAACGCATGGCAGAAATTCCGCGACGTGACGTGGCCGTTCCTGCGGCCACTGGCGGCCATCATCATCCTCTTCCGGGTGATCGACGTCTCACGCTTGTTCGACCAGATCTTGGTGCTCACCCGGGGCGGCCCGGCCAACGCCACCGACAGCCTCACGTATCTGATCTACCGCACGGCGCTGCGCGAGTTCGAAATCGGGCCCGCCGCAGCCATGTCGATCCTGATGCTGATCGCCACCGCTGCTTTCAGCGTTTGGTTCATACGACGAATGCAGATCGAGAAGAACTAGGCGCATGGCGAGTACCGCAGTCGCAGCGCCGCGACGCAGCCTGCTGGAATCGGTGGGGCTCGAGCGCAAGACCTCGACCAGGATCGTCGTCGCGCTGGTGATCGTGATCGCCCTGGTCTGGACGCTGTGGCCGATCTTTTACATTTTCGGCAACTCGTTCAAACCGCGGTTCGAGATGTTCTCCTACGATCTCGTGATGTGGCCCGACAAGCCGATCCTAAAGCACTATTTCGAGGCCTTTGTCGAGCGCCCCTTCCTCCGCTTCATGTTGAACAGCGCCATCGTCGCGGTTTCCACCACGGCACTTTCGCTTGGCTTCGGCACGCTGGCGGCCTTTGGGCTCGCGCGGCTTCGGTATCCGGCAAACCTCAAGTTCCATATCTCGTTTTTCATCCTTAGCGTACGCATGATGCCGCCGATCGTTTCGGTGCTGCCGCTCTTCTTGTTCTTCACGTTCCTCGGGCTTCACGACACCAAGTTCTCGTTGGTCATCGCCTACACCGGTTTCAATCTGCCCTTCGTGGTGTGGATGATGAAGGGCTATTTCCAGGAGATTCCCCGAGAAATGGAGGACTCGGCGATGGTCGACGGCGACACCCGCCTGGGCGCGTTCTGGCGCATCGTCCTGCCCTTGGCGGCGCCTGGCATTGCAGCCACCGCGATCTTCTGCGTCATCCTGTCGTGGAACGAGTTCCTGTTCGCGCTGATTCTCACCGATACCGTCGAAGCCAAGACCCTTCCGATCGGCATCGTTGGCCGCATCACCAAGCTCGAGGTGCGATGGGGCGAAATGAGCGCAGCGGGTTTTGCATCGATGGTTCCCATCGTCATCTTCGCATTCATGATTCAACGTCACTTGGTTCGCGGTCTGTCCTTCGGCGCGGTCAGGCAGTGAGAATCGGCGCCGGGGTTTGTCTTCCGGCCCGCGAACCCGTAGACTGCCGCCGGCAGGCAAACACCGCGGGCAACGTGGGAGCGTGCATGACTTCTCGTCCGACGACGCGATAGTCGTCAATCATTTGGGAGGCAACATGAAGAAACTAGGGATGTGGATCGCGGCAGCGGTCCTCTCGGTAGGCGTCGCGGGAAGCGCTGTCGCCGCCGAGCTTACGATCGCCATACCGGCCGGATCGGATTCCAACGGCTTGCGCGCAGCCGGACCGAAGTACGGCGAGATGATGGGTATGGACGTCGTTGTCGTCGAGGCGCCCTACGAGGCGCTTTATGAGAAGACGGCCAACGACGCGATGAACAAGACCGGCAACTTTGACCTGATCATGATCGACGCCGTGTGGGGGCCGTTCTTCTTCGCCAACGGACTGGTCGAGGAGTTGAACCCGTTCTATGAAGCGATCGGGACAGACGGTCCGGACAGCGATTTCATCTGGACGACGATGGCGCTGTGCCGCTGGCCGTACGAAACCGGCCGCTACGTATGTTTGCCCTACAACGGCAACTCGCAGCTCTACTTCTACGATCAGGCGGCGCTGGCCGAGGCCGGCCTGGTTGGCGCCCCCGATACTTGGGAGAAGGTCCTTCCAGTGCTCCAGAAGATCAGCGAAGAGGGTGGCGGCCGCAAGTTCGGCTATATCGTCAGGGGCCAGCAGGGCGACCCGATCGTGTCCAACTTCCTGCCCGTATTGTGGTCCTTCGGCGGCCGCATGTTCGACGAGAATGGCGATCCCTCGATGAACAACGCGAACGCCCATCAGGCGCTTGAGTTCTACCTCAAGCTCCGGGACGTTTCACCGCCAGGTGCGGCAATCTTCGACGCCGACGAGATCGCCACCTATCTGTCGACCGGCGGCGTCGTTTCCGCACTCAACTGGCCCAACTGGATCGCTCTTTATGAGGACCCCGAGCAGTCGCGGGTGGTGGGCAAGATGTCCTATGGCCGAGTTCCCAACGGGACGGCCGTCGGCAAGGCCCACATCGGTATCTGGCAGCTGTTGATTCCGAAGGGGGCTGAGAACAAGCAGGCCGCCTTCGATTTCGAGCTGTGGGCGACCTCGAAGGAACAGATCAAGATCGCCACCCGGGACCACGGCACGCCGCCAGTGCGTTTCTCGGTGTTCACCGATCCGGAGCTGACGAGCAGAGATGAGTTCCGCTATTTGCCGCATCTGTTGGAATCTCTCACCTACTCGCAGCACGCGCCGCTGGAGCCGAGGTGGTTTGAAATCCTCGACAGCGTCGGCGTGTATCTGTCGGAGGCGGTCGCCGGAGAGAAGACCGTGGCCGAGGCGCTCGACGCGGCTCAGGCCTCGCTAGTCGAAATCCGGGCCAAAGACCAGTAGAACCGGTACGCTATGCGGGGCGGTCCACTTGGGGCCGCCCCGTTTTTTCTTGGGGCGCCGAGCCAGGCCGACCGCCCCCGCAAATTAGCTCAAAAGTTACCTTACGAACGGGCTGGACATTATTGATTTAATTACCTATGTTTTGTACGTGAGGTAGGCTATGGCGATAAATTTCGCACTGACGCCGCCGATTCCGGTGGCGACGATCGTGGGTCCGATGGGGGCTCCGCTGCCGCTGCGCCGGGTGGCGTTCGAAGCCACCGAGCGGCCGGTTCGCGAATCCGAGGAATCCGAGCAAAGGAGCGGCGAGGAGCTGGAGAGCGTCGCGGCAAATCCGACGCCCACATCCGCGCGGCGCACCTCGAGCGAGGACGACGAGGAGATCGACGCCGTGCGTGAGCGCGACCTTGGCTCGCGCCTCGATATCAGCATCTAAACGATCGCGAGCGGTGGGTGGCCGCGCCGGCAGGCGCTTTTTTTGTGCCCGCGGCGGCGGCTGCCCGGCGTGGACGCGGCGTCTGGGCTATGCCACAGTCCGACGATGCCGAGCCCGCACCGCGGCCCTGTCAAGACCCACACGCCGCCGGGCGACAACCGCCCCCGGCAAGTATGCGAGAGCTGCGGTTTCATCCATTACGTCAACCCGCGAATGGTGGTGGGCGCGCTCTGTCTGTGGGAGGACAAGATCCTTTTGTGCCGGCGGGCGATCGAGCCTCGCTCGGGCCTGTGGACCCTGCCCGCCGGCTACCTGGAGCTCAACGAGACAACCGAAGAGGCGGCACGGCGCGAGACCCACGAGGAAGCCGGCGCGGAAATCGAAATCGACGCGCTTTTGGCGATCTACGCGCTGCGACACATCAGCCAGGTGCAGCTGATCTATCTCGCGCGCCTATTGGGTCCGGGCTTCGCTCCTGGACCGGAGAGCGCCGAGGTGCGGCTGTTCGGCTGGGAGGAACTGCCGCGCGAGGAAATCGCGTTCCCGAGCGTCGATTGGGCGCTTGACCGCTACGCCGAGGTGCGGGGTCGGGAATCCTTCCAGCCGGCGAGCAATCCTGGCGGCGAAACCGGCGAGATGTCGGCGAAGCGAGCGACCTAGGCGCGCGCCTAGGCTTCGGCCTCGACCTTGTCCTCGGCGGGCGCATAGCGCGAGAACAGCCGGACCTGGGCGAGGAAAAACACCATCGTCAGCGGCATGAAGCCGAACACCTTGAAGCTGACCCAGGTATCGGTGGAAACGCTGCGCCAAACGATCTCGTTGAGGATGGCGAGGAAGACGAAGAAGACCGCGACCCGCAGGCTGAGTTTGTTCCATCCCTCATCGGTGAGCTTCACGCTGAGACCCAACACCGGCTTCAAAAGCGCTCGCCCGAACACCAATCCGCCGCCGAGGACGGCAGCGAAGAGCGCGTAGATAATGGTCGGCTTGAGCTTGATGAAGGTCTCGTCCTGAAGGTAGAGCGTCAGCCCGCCGAAGATCATGACGACGAAGAAGGTGACGAGCGGCATCATCGGGACGCGGCGCTCCATCAGCCACGAAGCGACCAACGAAACCACGACCGCCGCCATGAACGCGCCGGTGGCGGCAAAGATGTCCGCGCGCGCGTTGGCGATGAAGAAGACCGCCAACGGTCCGGCCTCGATTACAAGACGTATCAACCCTCGCATGCCGGAAACATAGTGACTCGCGGGCCGCTTTGAAAGAAGCGCACCGGCTCAAGCGCCGGGCGCGGGGGCAAGAAGCGTCGCCAGGTGGGCCCGCGCCTGGCGGTAGATTCCGCGACTTTGGGTCTCGCGGGGGCCGGCGACGTTGAGGATGTGGACGCCGTGGTGGCGCAGCCACGCCGAGGTAGCGGCGGGCGGCGCGGGATTCGAGCCGAAGGTCACGATGTGGCATGGCCGAGCCATGGACTGGGCGAAGTCGATGGTAGCGCGGGTGCCGCCCGTGGCCGAGCCGCGCACCAGCACCAGCGTCGCGTCGGAGTCGCGGACGTTCCATTCGGTGCGCTGGATGGCCCGGTCGCTCGGGGTCTCGCTCAGCGGATAGCGCGCCGGGATCGGCCCGTCCTCGGCCAGCCTTCCCTTGGGGCACCAGCCGCCACAGGGAATCCCGAGCGACAGCGCTGTGTCGAGCGCCGCACGGTCGACCCCGGTCTGGCCGCCGCTCACCAGTTTGTCGATCAGGGGCGGTCGTCTTCGCCGCAGGGGAGCCGGTCCCACCGGCTGAACCCGCGGCACCTCGCCCACCGCCATCGCGTTCCCTCGGCTTGTCGGGCCCAGACAAGCCGACGATACTGGCCCGCGTGACAAATGACGAGGCCATGGCCGATCTGGCGCTCGGCCCCTACCGCGCCGCGCGCTGACCGCGCGCCGGTACGCCGATCTCCATGATCGCTCTGTTTACCGACTTTGGGCTCTCGGGGCCCTATCTGGGGCAGGTCCGGGCGGTGCTGGCGCGGGCGGCGCCGGAGGTGCCGGTGGTCGACCTGTTCGCCGATGCGCCGGCCTACGACGTCGAGGCCGCCGCCTATCTGCTGGCCGCCTACGCGCCCGCGTTCGATGAGGGCGATGTGTTGCTGTGCGTCGTCGATCCGGAGGTCGGCACCGATGCGCGGACGCCGGCGGTGGTGCACGCCGATGGCCGATTGTTCGTTGGCCCCGACAATGGCCTCTTCAATGTCGTCGCCCGGCGGGCGCGGACGCTGCGCTGGTGGGAGATCACCTGGCGGCCCGAGCGCCTGTCCGCGAGTTTCCACGGCCGCGACCTGTTCGCGCCGGTGGCGGCGCGCCTGGCCCGCGGCGGGGCGGTCCCGGGCGCCGAAGTCGACGCCGCGGCCCGCATCCGGGCTGGCTGGCCCGACGATCTGGCGCGCATCGTCTACATCGACCGCTTCGGCAACGCCATGACCGGCCTGCGCGCCAAGACGCTGGGGCCAGGCACGGTGATCGAGGCAGGCGGTCGGCCGCTTTCCTTCGCCCGCACCTTCGGCGCGGTGGCCGAGGGAACGGCGTTTTGGTACGAGAACGCCAATGGACTTGCCGAAATCGCGGTCCACCGGGGCCGCGCCGCCGAGGTACTCGGCCTCGGCCTCGGCGATCCGGTGCGGGTACGCGGCGCCTAGGGGCGATCCGTCGGAGGCGCGCGGCGGCGGGCGCGTACCGTCTCGACCGGCACCATGGTCCGCAACCGTTCGGCCATGCGGTCGGCGGCCTGGGCGCTCAAGGCGTCGGTCTCGACATCGATGCGAAACGATCCCCGAGGTTGGCCCACGGTGCGGCCGTGTACCCGGCGCGGCACCACGTTGCGCAGCGCGAACATCTCCAGGACACGCGGCAAGACCTGCGGGTCCGCCGCGGCGTGAACGGTAAAGACGACAGTGTGGTTGCGATCAAACGGTGACATGGCACGCGAACTCCTCGATTGCGCTATCGACCCCGGCGGATTCGTTCCGGCCCTTGGCAAGGACCGGGCGCGTAATTCGCAGCTGAAGTCGGGTGCGCGATGAGGAGCGCGTTGCCATGACGCCGACGCTACCGACCGTCGGTTCCAACGTCAAGGCGCGTCGCGGCGCATTCCGGTTTCCACCAAGCGGCGTTCCGGGCGCGCGAGGATGGTGAGCGCGGCGGCCGCCGCCAGTGTGGCCGCCGCCATGACCACCGCCATCGGGATCTGGGTCCCATCCCGGACCAAGCCGATCACGACGGTGCCGAGCGCGGCCAGTCCGAACTGGGCGAGCCCGAAGAGCGCCGAGGCGGCGCCGGCAATCCTCGGATTCGCGCT
>CAYUNL010000127.1:0-212 GCA_964446055.1 uncultured Alphaproteobacteria bacterium
CCGTAACGGAGTTTGAGGTTCTTGGGGAACTGCAAGACGATGAGCCGATTGTACGATTCCCGCGCAGTGATTTTGCCCGCCTGTCGTCGCCACCTGTTTTCCAACGTGATGACGATACGGTCCGTGTTGAGTATGAGAGGGCCGATCTAGTCATTGTTCGGGCGATCTTCCGAAAGAGTCGCAGGCGGTGGCAGTTTGTGTACCGCGGGTTC
>CAYUNL010000127.1:222-8301 GCA_964446055.1 uncultured Alphaproteobacteria bacterium
AGACGGGTGCAGAAGTTTATACGCGCAGAGACGCTTGGAAACTGCCTACCACAGGCGCCTTGCAGCAGCAGCACCCTTTGACTCGGCGGCCCCTGTGGAGGGAGATCCTATACGTGGTAGAGGCGCCAGTATCTGACAGCGCGTTTCATGACCGTGTGGAACAACGGCAAGTATCGTTCCGGAAGGGCACGATGCTCGACGCAAAACTAAGGATCACAAAGGTCCGAGACCCGGAAACGGGCGTGTTCCTGAACGACCCCGATGGATATGAGGTGGTGGAAGTCTACGAGGTCGTCGATGGCCCGCGCCAACAACCGCTTTTTGTACGGGACTAGTTCCGTGGGTACGGAGCAATTCGTTGAGCGCTGAGAAAACCCGGATGGGCGGAGAACCGGAGCGGTTGGACAAGTTCGAGGCGGCGACGAGACTGTTTGCCGGGCGTCCATGCGCGGCGCTGCACCAAAGGCTTGTCGACCGTTTTGAGCAAGACGGCACATAACCGCGAACCGGCGCCCCGGTGATGGGAAAGAGTCGGGAAGACTCCGCCGATGGACTGGAGCGATTTGCTGACGCGATCCTGCTCGCGGCGAGAACAGAAATCGGCGTCCCGTCTCGAGATGATCCCTTATGGAAGGAAGCTGAAGAAGCCGTGAACAACGTTCTATTCGACCGACCGGCTCCCACGCGAGTGCAACGTGAACTGTCAGACGGTCAGAAATTCTTCGGCGCTATCTTCTCAGGATTCTCTGAGGCGCACACCGCATATCAACGACTGAAGGACCATGAGGTATACATCGGAAGGTATCCGTTCGCGGGGACAAGCATTACGAGAGTCGCTTACCTGTCACATGTAATCGAAACGTATCTCAGCGAATGTTATATTCTCCAGCAAAGGCTCGTTGGCTATCTTGGGACTATCGAAAAGCAATTCAGATCAAGTCGGCGACGTTCCGACCTCTACAGAGTTACTGCAAGACTCAAAGAAATGGTCAACACTAGTTTCTCCGAACTAGCGAAGGTGCGCGGGATGCACGTCCACGACCAACGATATTACGATCGGGATCTGGACAAGCTCGAAACCCTTGACTTGCTCTCTCGCACATCGGGGGGGCTGGAAAGGGTATTACAACTATCAATACAAACAAGTTCGGCGCCAATGGAAGGATAACGTAGTCAAGATCAATATACTTGTGAGCGATATCGTTGATGAGTACTTTGATATACTATTACCAGCTCTGTTCGACAAGGATGGCGGCCTCAGGCCCCCTTAGCACCGCACGCACGCAATCCTAGTCGCCATCCTTATGAGAGAGCGCGGCTTGCAGACCTTGGTCGAGCTTGTCGAGGAACTGGTTGGTGGTCAGCCACTTCTGGTCGGGGCCGACCAGGATCGCGAGGTCTTTGGTCATGTCGCCACCCTCGACGGTGTCCACGCACACCCGCTCGAGGGTCTGGGCGAAACCGGCGAGCGCATCGTTGCTGTCGAGCTTGGCGCGGTGCTTCAGGCCGCCGCTCCAAGCGAAGATCGAAGCGATCGGATTGGTCGAGGTCTCCTCGCCCTTCTGGTGCTGGCGGTAATGCCGGGTCACGGTGCCGTGCGCCGCCTCGGCCTCGACCGTCTGCCCGTCGGGCGTCATCAGCACCGATGACATCAGCCCCAGCGAGCCGAAGCTCTGGGCCACTGTGTCCGACTGCACGTCGCCGTCGTAATTCTTGCACGCCCACACGAAATTGCCCGACCACTTCAGCGCGCTCGCGACCATGTCGTCGATCAAGCGGTGCTCGTAGACAATGCGCTTCTCGGCGAACCCCTCTGCAAACTCGGCCTCAAATACTTCCTGAAAGATGTCCTTGAAGCGGCCGTCATAGGCCTTGAGGATCGTGTTCTTGGTCGACAGGTACACCGGCCAGCCGCGCTCCAATCCATAATTGAGGCAGGCGCGGGCGAAGCCGCGGATCGAATCGTCGAGGTTGTACATGCTGAGCGCTACCCCGCCGCTGGGAAAGTCGAAGACCTCGTGCTCGACCGGTGCGCCGCCGTTGGCCGGGGTGAAGGTGAGCGTTAGCTTGCCGGGGCCGGGCACCACCATGTCGGTGGCCCGATACTGATCGCCGAAGGCGTGGCGGCCGATGACAATCGGGTGCGTCCAACCCGGCACTAGGCGCGGTACGTTCTGGCAGATGATCGGCTCGCGAAACACCGTGCCGCCCAGGATGTTGCGGATGGTGCCGTTGGGCGAGCGCCACATCTTCTTGAGGCTGAACTCCGCGACCCGCGCCTCGTCGGGCGTGATGGTGGCGCACTTCACGCCCGCGCCGCACTCGGCGATCGCCTCGGCGGCCGCCACGGTGACGCCATCGTCTGTGGCGTCGCGGTTCTCGATCCCAAGATCGAAGAGCCTGAGCTCGATGTCGAGGTAGGGGAGGATCAGTTTCTCACGGATGAAGGCCCACAAGATGCGTGCCATCTCGTCGCCGTCGATATAGACGAGCGCGCCTTCGACCTTGATCTTGGCCATGCTCTCCCCTCGTTGCCCTTGCGCGGGCGCCGCGAACCATAACACCGCAAAGTCCGCCTGCAACCGCCGTGTTCGGCCTTCGGTTCAGCGGCCTTCGGGCAGGTGCGGCTCGGGCGCGGCGCGGATCGTTGGGATCACCTCCTCAATGCTATCCACCACCGAATAGAGCCCGCGCGCGGCCTCCGTGGCGAACCGCTCTGCGATCACTTGCTCGATGAGCGCGAGGAAGGGTTTCCAATATCCGGCGACGTCGACGACCACGATCGGTTTCGCGTGCAGGCCCAATTGCTTCCATGTCAGCACCTCGAGCGCCTCGTCCAGCGTCCCAAGTCCGCCGGGCAGGATGGCGCAGGCATCGGACAGCGCGAACATCCGCTCCTTGCGTTCGTGCATCGTGCCGACGACGTGCAGCGTCGTCACCCCCAAGTGCCCGACCTCGCGCTCCTTTAGATGTCCCGGGATTACGCCGATGACCTCGCCACCTGCGGCAAGCGCCGCATCGGCGGCGGCGCCCATCAGACCGATGTCGCCGCCGCCGAAGACCAAGCGGATGCCGTTCTCGGCCAGCAGCGACCCCAGTGCGCGCGCCGCCTCGCGGTACGCCGGTTTCGCGCCCGCGTACGATCCGCAATAGACACTCAAGGATGTCAGGTTTGCCATGATGATGGGGGTCTTTGGACGGGGCCGCAGACAGTGGCCGATATGGCCCCTCCCGTCCACAGCCGCGGCAGCGGTCGGGAATAAACCACTGGGCGATGTGTTCACGTTGTTGTGTCCGCCGGTTGCCTACGCGGAACGAAGCCCGCATGTTGCGGCGGCTACAACAATCCTTCGGTACACAGGGAAGAGGGAGCACGATCGATGAAGCGAGCGAAAATCGCGGCGGGGGCATTGGTCCTGGCGGCGTCAATGATGGCGACGGTTGGAGCCGGCGCCGTGGATGATCCCATCAAGGTGCGTCAGGCCATGATGACGAGCCAGGGCGTGCATCTGGGTGCGCTTGGCGCCATCGCCAAGGGCGAAGCGCCCTACACCGAACTTGCCAACGGCCACGCCTTTGCGGTCCTCAGGATCAGCCAGGCGATCACCAGCGTGTTCCCCGAAGGCAGCGGCTCGGGCGATACCCGCGCCAAGCCTGAAATCTGGGCGGAGTGGGCCAAGTTCGAGCAGGCGGCGGCCGACCTCCAGGCCGCTGCGGCGAAGATGGTTGAGGCTGCCAAGACCGGCGACTCGGCCACCATTGGCGCTGCTCTGGGCGAGGTCGGTGGCGCTTGCGGCGGGTGCCACAAGCCGTTCCGGGCCGAACAGAACTAGCCGCCCGCGGCGCGTCCGCGGCGGGCGAAAGCCTGCTACGCTGGCGCGTGATCCGCGGAGCCCTATTCGCGCTGGCGGCGTTCGCGCTCTCGAACTCCGCGCAAGCCGCCGAGCCCGAAGTTGCGCGCGGCGAATACATCTTTCGCGCCGCGGGCTGCGCTAGCTGCCACACCGACGTCGCGGGCGGTGGGCCGGAGCTCGCCGGCGGGCGGGCGCTGAACACTTCCTTCGGCGTCTTCCGCACACCCAACATCACGCCCGATACCGAAACAGGCATCGGCGAGTGGAGCGACGAGGAATTCCTGCGGGCGCTGCGCGAAGGGCTGCGGCCCGACGGCAGCCACTACTTCCCGGCATTTCCCTACACCTCCTACACCCGCATGACGGCGGAGGATGCGCGCGCCCTCAAGGCCTACCTGTTCTCGCGGCCGGCGGTGAGCCGGCGGAACCAGCCTCACGACCTCGAGCCACCGTTCGGCTGGCGCTTCCTGCTCAGTGGCTGGAAGCTCCTGTTTCTCGAGCAAGGCCGATCCCGAGCGCTCGGCGGAATGGAACCGCGGCGCCTATTTGGTGACCGCCCTTGGCCACTGCGGTGAATGCCACACGGTGCGCAACGTGATGGGCGCCCAGCGCGCCTCGAAGGCCCTGGCCGGAAATGCCGAGGGTCCCGACGGTCGCTCGGTTCCAAACATCACGCCACACCGCGAGACCGGTATCGGCGGTTGGAGCGAGGCCGACATCGTCATGCTCCTGAAGACCGGGCTCAAGCCCAATTTCGACAACGTTCAGGGGGCGATGGCCGAGGCCATCGATGACGGCCTCAAGTATCTCACCGACGACGATCTACAAGCCGTCGCCACCTATTTGCGGGCGCTCGATCCCATCGACAACAAGGTCTCGACCGGACGATAGCGGGCGGGTCATTGCCACCGGTGGGGGCGCGTACTAGGGTAGCCGTGGTAGCGGTCACCGCGCTTGTGTGGGGGCGGAACCTTGCGAAATGCCTACATCGGCGGCGCCATCGCGATCGTTGCCATCGTGGTGCTTCTCATCGTCGGCGATTTTGGTCCCGATGGCGACGAGACGACATCGTCCGAGGAGACCCCGGCCGCGACCGCCCCGGCTCCGGAGAGCGCAGCCCCCGAACCCGCTACCGAAGCGGACGCGCAGCCCGCAGAGCCCGCACCCCCCGACGAGGCAAGTGCCCTGCCGGCGCCGCCCGAGGTGCCGGCCTTCGATGTGCTGCGTATTGATCGCAGGGGAAAGGCGGTGTTTGCCGGGCGCGCCGCACCGGGCGCCGAGGTCAGCGTGCGCTCCGGCGATGAGCTGCTGGGCAGCACCACCGCCGACGCCCGCGGGGAATGGGTGCTATTGCCGGACCGGCCGTTGCCCTCGGGTCCGGCCGAACTCAGCCTGGCCTCGAAGCTCCCCGAATCGCCGCAGGTCGAATCCGAATCGGTCGTCGTCGTCGATGTGCCGGAAACCTCGGTCGCCGAGGTGTTGACCCCCGGCGAGGGTACGGCGACCGTCGCGGCGCGCACTGGCGAAGCCTTGGCGGTGCTTGTGCCGCGCGACGGCGGGGGCGCGAGCACGGTCTTGCAGGCGCCGGACTCCGCGGGCGTGGGCGTCGCCGGCGAGACACTGCGGCTCGAGGCGGTCGACTACGATACCGCGGGCAACCTCGTGCTTTCGGGGCGCGCGGAGCCGGGAACCGAGGTCCGGGCCTTCGTCGATGACGCCGCTGTCGGCGTGGTCGAGGTTTCCGAGGGGCGTTGGCGGCTCGCGCCCGAGGACGCCGTTGCGCCCGGCCAGCATGCCCTTCGCATCGAACAGATCGGCGAGGAGGGCGCCGTGGAGGCCGAGCTATCGCTCCCCTTCAGCCGGGCCGGCCCCGACGAGCTCGCACTCGCCGAGGGCCAGGTGGTGGTTCAGCCTGGCAACAGCCTCTGGCGCATCGCCCGCCGAGCTTATGGCGAAGGCATCCACTACACCGTCATCTTTGACGCCAACCGCGGCCAGATCAGCGATCCCGACCTCATCTACCCCGGCCAAGTTTTCGCGCTGCCCGAGTCGAATTAGACGCGCGGGCGTATCCACCGCCCCCGTCAATTAAGTGCTGCAATCAGTGCCTGAGCCACCTATGTACCCCGCATGAGCACGCGTGCCTACGATCCCGAGGCCGAGACCTCGGGGCGCACCCACTTCCATACCATCTTCTCGCTATTGCCCTATCTGTGGCCCGTGGGGCGGGCCGGCCTGCGTACGCGGGTGGTACTGGCGATGGGCTGCATCGCTGCGGCCAAGCTCGCCAATGTCTACGTCCCCTTCCTCTACAAGGGCGCGGTCGATTCGCTGGGCGGCGAGGTCGGGGCCGCGGTCGTCGTCCCGGTCGGGCTGATCGTCGCCTACGGCGCAACCCGGGTGCTGGCCCAGGCGTTCGGCGAGCTTCGCGACGCCTTGTTCGCCAAGGTCGGCCAGCACGCGATCCGCTCGGTGGCGCTGTCGACCTTCAAGCATCTCCACGGGCTGGCGCTCCGCTTCCACATCGAGCGCCAGACCGGCGGCCTGTCGCGGGTGATCGAGCGTGGCACCAAGGGCATTCAGTTTCTCCTCAGCTTCATGCTCTTCAATGTCCTTCCGACACTTCTGGAAGTGCTCCTGGTGTGCGGCATCTTGCTGGCACGCTACGAGGTGTGGTTCGGGCTGGTGACCTTCCTCACCATCGCCATCTTCGTCACCTTCACGTTGATGGTCACCGAATGGCGCATCAAGTTCCGGCGCATGATGAATACCCGCGATACCGAGGCCAACACCAAAGCCATCGACAGCCTCTTGAACTACGAGACGGTGAAGTACTTCGGCAACGAGGCGCACGAGGCGCGACGCTTCGACACCGCGCTCGCCGGCTATGAGGACGCGGCGGTGCGGAGCTACACCTCTCTCTCGCTCCTCAACATCGGCCAGGGCGTCATTATCTCGACCGGGCTGATCATCGTTATGGTCCTGGCCGCCCAAGGGGTCGCCGCCGGCACTATGACGCTTGGCGACTTTGTGCTGGTGAATACCTTCCTCATCCAGCTCTACATGCCGCTCAATTTTCTCGGCTTCGTCTACCGCGAAATCAAACAATCGCTGGTCGACATGGAGAAGATGTTCGAGCTCCTGCGCATCCACACCGAGGTCCAGGACCGGCCCGATGCCGGCGCGCTCGAGATAACAGCCGGCGGCGTGAGCTTCGAGGGGATCTCGTTCCGCTACGATGCGCGCCGCCCGATCCTCGAAGATGTCTCCTTTGACGTCAGCCCCGGCTCGACCGTCGCCATCGTCGGCGCGAGCGGTGCCGGCAAGTCGACGATCTCGCGCCTGTTGTTCCGCTTCTATGACATCGACCAGGGCGCGGTGCGAATCGACGGCCAAGACATTCGCGCCGTGACCCAGGAAAGCCTGCGCGCGGCCATCGGTATCGTCCCCCAAGACACCGTGCTGTTCAACGACACTATCGGCTACAACATCCGCTACGGCCGCCCCGAAGCCTCCGACGCCGAGGTCGAGGACGCAGCGCGCATGGCCCACATCAACGACTTCATCGCCAGCCTGCCCGACGGCTTCGACACCATCGTCGGCGAGCGCGGCCTCAAACTTTCGGGTGGCGAGAAGCAGCGGGTGGCGATTGCCCGCACCATCCTCAAGGATCCGCGCATTCTCTTGTTCGACGAGGCCACCTCGGCGCTCGATTCCCATACCGAGAAGGAGATTCAGGCAAGCCTGCGCGAGGTCGCGGCCGACCGCACGACGCTGGTCATCGCCCACCGTCTCTCCACCGTCGTCGATGCCGACGAGATTCTGGTCTTCGAGGATGGCCGCATAGCCGAGCGCGGCCGTCATGCCGACCTGATCGCCCGCGGCCAGGTCTACGCCGCGATGTGGCAGCGCCAGCAAGAAGAGGCCGCCCACAAGCAGCGCCTCGAAGTCCTCGCCGAGACCGACGAGGAAGCGCTGCCCGCCACCCTTGCTCCCGCACCCGCCGCCGGCGAGTAGCCTTTAGAACTCGCCGCGGCTCATCGTTTCGGCGATGTGCTCGGCCTGGCGGATGGCCAGCGCGACGATGGTCAGGGTCGGGTTGCCGCCCATCGACGACGCGAACTGGCTGCCATCGGAGACGTAAAGGTTGGCGACCTCGTGGGCCCGGCCCCACTGGTCGACGACGCCGTCGTCGGGCTTGGCGCTCATGCGGCAGGTCCCGAGG
>CAYUNL010000128.1:0-8210 GCA_964446055.1 uncultured Alphaproteobacteria bacterium
GGGTCCGGCGTCAGGCACACTCAGGCCAAAGGGCGTGGCCGAGAAATCCCATGCCGCCACGGTCGCATCGGCGGGCCCCGCGCCGTCCTCGCCGATGGCTGCGATCTCGGCCTCGGTGAGCGCCCGCCCGAACACCTTTGGGCGGTCGATCTTGCCGTTGAAATGGCCATCCACATCTTCCCCGGCGCTGAGCGCGGCGATCACGAGGTCGGATTCCGTCGCGGCAGTTGAGATGTCGCTATCGGCGCTTTGTTCGGCGGACTCCTGCACCCAATGGGGCGAGAGCGCACCCGATGTCGCTTGAACCAGGCGCAGTGCGCCGCTCGCAGCGTCCCAGCTCGCGGCGAGAAAGGTCCAGCGACGTTGCTGAAGCACCGCGCCCGAACGCACCACGGCTTCGTCAGAGCCATCGGCCACGCGGAACGCCGCCTCGCCGCTCGCATCGATGAACAGGCTGTAGCCGGGCGCTTCGGCGCCTGCGGTCTTGCTCACCACTCCTTGTGCGCCGCGTCCCGGCGTCGTCGCATAGATCCACGCGGTGATCGTAAGCCCCTCGATGGCGCCAAGCGCAGGCGTGTCGGCAACGCGAAGATACGAGCCCGGTCGTAGTTTCTGCACGCGGCCCGGATACTCGCCGTTGCAACCCGCGTCGATCTCGGTTTCGCGATATCCCGGTCCCTCCGTACGATCATCGGCCTGCAGCAGGCGCACGATGTCGGCGCGATAATCTCCGAGCTCGCTGTTCACCTTGAAAGCGATGGCGTCGCCCTGGCGAACGCTCCAGGCATCGGAATATCCGTAGATCTTCATTGCTTTCGTCCCTTCAGTGGATCGAGATCTGTCAGGCAATCTGCGGGCTTTCTAGCACATGTCGGATCGTCGACAACGTCCGGGTGCCGGTTGCGCCGTAGGGCGCCCATCGCCTACCCTCGATGCCCGATTCCTGGGACGGGCAATCGCGGCGTGGGCAAACGGGTTTGGGTCGTCGGCATCGGCGGCATCGGTTCGGTAGTGGGTTACCGCCTCGCGCGTGCGGGCCTCGCTCCGCTCCTCCTTGACGGCTGGGCGGCCCACGTGGCGGCCCTCAACGATGGCGGCCTGCGGCTGGCCGGACAGTTCGACGATACCGCGGTCGCGGTGCGTGCCGCCGCGTTTGACGGGTCGAACGGCGTCGAGGAGCCCGACATCGTGTTCCTGTGCGTCAAATCCTTTCAGACCGAAGCCACGCTTGCCGCCATCGCGCCGCGCATCGGCTCCCGTGCGGTTGTCGTTTCCCTGCAAAACGGCATGAACGAGGAGGCGATCGCCGCCGCCGTCGGCCGCCAGCGCACGGTGGGCGGCGTCGTGGTGATGGACGGATCGTTGGTAGGTCCGGGCATCGCCCGCCAAGAGAACCCGGACGAGCGCTCGTTTACGCTCGGCAAACTCGATGGTGGCACGGACGCGGCCGTCGCAAGCGCCTCGGAAATCCTCGGCGTCGTCGGTGAGGTTCGGGTTTCGGGCAACGTTTGGGGCGAGCTATGGTCCAAGCTCGTGCACAACTGCATGATCAACGCGGTGTGTGCGTTGACCGGCCAGAACGCCGCCCGCGCGTGGCGCGATTCCGCGGTGTGGCAGTTCGCGCACGCACTCGGTCGCGAGGCGGTCGAGATCTCGAAGGCCGAGGGCGTCGCGCTCGGCACCAGTGCCATGTTCGGCTGCAACGCCGAAGATTTCCTCGACGATTCACGCACCCCCCGCCTCGCCGCCGCGATCCGCGAGGCATACCCCGAATCCGAGGACATCTATCCATCGATGGCCCAGGATGTCGCCAAGGGGCGCCCCACCGAGATCCAGTTCCTCAACGGCTGGATCGTTGCGCGCGGCCGCGCGGCGGGCATCGCGACGCCCGCGAACGCCCACATCGTCGAGCTGATCGGCCGTGTCGAGCGCGGCGAGCTCGCACCTGCGGAACGGAACAAGCGGCTGCTGGCGGAAACGCCTGCCGTAACGGAAGGAAGCTGACATGGCCAAACCGGCCAAGCCGACCGCCCAGCAACTCGAAAAGCTCCGTGCCATCGATTCGGGCACCGTCGCGAATGCCGTCGATTCCTTCGGCGTGCGCGAGCGCACCACGGGCTTCGCTTCGCTCGAGCTGCGCTGTCTCAACCCCGACCTCCCGCCAACGGTCGGCTATGCCGTGACTTGTACCGAGGACGTGACGACGCCGCTCAACCGCCCGCGCAAGAGCTATGAGGCGTTGTTGCGGGCGGTTCGGGCCTCGTCCAAGCCAGCGATCGTGGTGTTCAAGGCGCTGGGGCAGGACCGGCTGCGCTCGTGCCACGTCGGCGACATGATGTGTACGCTGTTGCAGCGTCTCGGAGTGGTCGCCGTGGTTACCGATGGCGGCGCTCGCGACCTGGGCGCGGTGCGCGAACGGGCCCCGGGCTTCCAGCTCTTCGCCGCGGGAACGGTGCCGGGCGGCGGCGACTACACGATGTTCGACGTCGGCGGCGAGGTTTCGATCTGTGGCCTCCGCATCGCGCCCGGTGACTTGCTGCACGGCGATCTCAACGGCTTGGTTTCGGTCCCTCCGGCCCTCGCCACGCGGCTCCCGGCGCGGGCGCGGAAGATCCACGCCTTCGAAACCGAGTTCGCCGATTTCGTGAAGGGGCCTGAGTTTTCGCTGCCGGGGCTCGCCAAGCGCTTCGGCGCCCCCTGGGGCTGAGAAAGGACCGAGATGCCGAAACCAAGGCGACCCACGCTCACGTCCAAGCAGATCGAGGCGCTGCGCCGCTTCGATTCGGCGACGATCGCGAACGCGGTCGAAGCCTTCGAGGTGCGCCATCCGGCGGCGGGGTTCGCCTCGCTCGAGCTGCGCTGTATGTTCCCCGACCTACCCCCGGCGGTGGGCTATGCGCTGACCTGCACCGTTGACTCGACGACCCCGCGGCGCGGCGGCGCGGCGGGCATGGGCAAACTCGTTCGCGCGCTGCGCGCGGCGCCGAAACCGGCCATCGTCGTGATGAAGAGCGTCGGGCAAGAGCCGCTGCGCAACTGCCACATCGGCGATGTCATGGGTACGTTGTTCCACCGCATGGGCGCGGTCGCCGCGGTGTCGGATGCCGGTGTCCGTGATCTCGCCGGCATCGCCGAGCGGGCGCCGGGCCTGCAGATCTTCGGCCTCGGCGCGGTGGTCAGCCACGGCGATTATCGTATCGTCGAGGTCGGGCCCACGGTCGCGGTCTGCGGCCTCACCGTCTCGAAGGGCGATCTCTTGCACGGCGATGCCAATGGCCTGGTGTCGATCCCCCACAAGATCGCCGCGCGCCTCCCCGCCGCGGCCCGCAAGGTCGTCAGGGCCGAGGCCGCCCTGGTCGACTACATCCAAAGCCCCGCCTTCGATCACAAGGCTTTGGCCAAACGCTTCGGCGCCAACTGGGAGTGATCCGAATGTCCACTGAGAACTTGACCGGCGGCTGTCAGTGCGACGCGGTGCGCTATGAGATTGCGCCCGCCGTTGACGAGGCCCAGGCGCCCGAAGCCGAATACGCGCAGGCGCACTACTGCCACTGCCGGATGTGCCAGCGCGCCGTCGGCAATGTCGTCGCGGTGTGGCTCGCGGTGCGCGCCGAGCGCGTTCGCTGGACCGCTGGCGAGCCCGCGGCCTACCGTTCCTCGCACTACCTCGATCGCACTTTTTGCCGGGCCTGTGGCACGCCCCTGGGCGCGCGCTACATCCCAGGGCTGAAGGATTGGGAGTGATCCGATTATGTCGGCGTCCTCGTCGGCACACTCGACACGCCCGAGGCGGTGCGGCCAGGCTACCACTATGGGATCGAGAGCCGGGTCCCCTGGTTTGACGTCGACGACGGCTTGCCGCGGCGGCGCACCGACGACCTGCCTGGCATGAAGGAGCTCTGGGCCCGCGCCCCCGATCAGGGACGCGGCCAGCCGTGAAGCTCGTGATCGCCGAGATGCTGCACGAGACCAATACCTTCTCGCCGGTGCCGACCGATTGGGCGCGGTTCGATGGCTGGGGCGCGCACTTCGGCGCCGATGTCGAGCGGGCGTTTGGCGAGGCCGCCGTCCCGGTAGCCGCCTACATGCGTCTAGCGCGCGAGGCGGGTGCCCAGTACGTGACCCCGGTGGCCGCCGAGGCCATGCCATCGGGTCGGGTGGCGGCCGAGGCCTATGAGCGCATGTGTGCCCCGATCCTCGAGGCGGTTGCCGCGGGCTGTGACGCGGCACTCCTGCACCTCCACGGCGCGATGGTGACCCAGACAAGCGATGACGGCGAGGGCACCCTCTTGCAGCGCATTCGCGCGGTCGCGCCCGAGCTTCCGATCGGTGTCACCTGCGATCTTCACTGCAACCTCAGCGCGGCCATGGTCGAGAACTGCACCGCCCTGGTCGGCTACAAGACCTACCCCCACGTCGATTCCTACGAGGTCGCGTTGCAGATCGGCCGGGTGCTTCTGCGCAGTCTCGCCGGCGAGGTGCGGCCCGTCATGGCCTGGGACCGGCGCCCGCTTCTCGCCCAGACCCTGCGCATGGGCACCGACGATTCGCCGATGCGCGAGCTCATCGCCATGACCCGCGAGGCCGAGGCCGAGGACGTGCTGGCGGCCACCGTCTTCGGCGGCTTCCCGCTCGCCGACATCGCAGATGCCGGAGTCTCGGCGGTCACCGTGACCGATGGCGACGCCGATGGTGCGCGCGCCCTCACCGAGCGGCTCCTCGAGGCCGCCTGGGCGCGGCGGGCCGATTTTGTCTACCAGGGCGAGCCCCTTGGCGCGGCGCTCGACCGCGCGGCCTCGTTGGACGAAGGCCCGATCCTCCTCTTGGACCATGCCGACAACTGCGGTTCGGGCGGCACCCAGGACGTGATGACCGTCATCGCCGCCGTGATCGCCAGGGGTCTCGAGGACGTGGCGGTCGCCGCGGTGTGGGACCCCGGGGCCGTCGCCGCGATGACCGCGGCCGGCGTGGGCGCCGAAATCACGCTCGACCTCGGTGGCAAGACGGCGATGCCCTCGATCGGACGCGAAGGTGTGCCGCTCGAGGTCTCGGGAAGGGTGAGCGCACTGTCGGCGGGCGAGTGGGTGGTCGGGGGACCGATGTTTACGGGCATGCGCGTCTCCACCGGGCCGACCGCGGTACTGGACACCGGCGGGGTGGAGATCGTCGTGGTCTCGCGCCATCACGAACCTTGGGACCTCGGCATCTTCGAAAGCGTCGGCATCGAGCCGGCAAACAAGCGCTATTTGGTCCTGAAATCGCGCATCCACTACCGCGCCGCCTTCGCCCCGATCGCCAAACACACCATCACCTGCGACGGCGACGGCGTGACCACTTCGGAGAACGCGCGGCTGAACTTCGAGCGGGTGCGTCGCCCGATCTATCCCCTCGACGAGGTCGGCGAAGACGCCTAGCCGGCGGTGGTGGCGCCGTCGATGGGCAGCGCCACGCCCGAGATCATGCGCGCCTCGGCGCTGGCCAGGAACACCGCCGCGTTGGCGATATCGACCGGCTCGGGCATGCGGCCGAGCGGGATCGATGCCCGGAACCGCGCCTTCGCTTCCTCGAGGTCATCGGCCATGCCGCCGAGAAATTCCTTGAGCATCGGCGTCTCGGTGGGCCCTGGGCAGATCGCGTTGACGCGGATGTTCTCGGGCGCGAGCTCCAGCGCCAGGCCACGCATCAGCCCGATGATGCCGTGCTTGGCGGCCGTGTAGGGCGTGAAGTTGGGCCGCGCCATGATCGCCTGAAGCGATGCCGTGAACACGATCGCCGCCCCGTCGGCCCGCTTCTTCGCGCTCCGCCGCAGCGCCGGCAGCGCCGCCTGGGTCATGCGGAACGGCCCCACCAGGTTGGCGCCCATGACCCGGGAAATCGCCGCATCGTCCACCGTATCGACGGCCCCGGAAAACGGCGCTCCGGCGTTGTTGTACAGAATATCCAGCGCCCCGAAGGTACGCTCGGCATGGGCGACCGCGGCCTCGTTTTCGCCGCGCTCGGTGTGATCGGCGTGAACGTAGTCGCAGTTCTCGCCAAGCTCGGCGGCAAGTGCGGTGCCCGCGGCATCGTTGATGTCGGCGATCGTCACGCGGCAGCCTTCCTCGACGAAACGCCGCGCCGCCGCCGCGCCGAGGCCCGAAGCCCCACCGGTGATCAGTGCCACCTTTCCGTCAAGCCGCGTCATCGCCCCACTGTACCGCGCATCGCGCCCACGCCTAGACCACCCGTGGGCCGGCGGTGGTCCCGCCGTCGATCTGCCAGGTGGCTCCGGTCACGAAGCGCGCGTCCTCGGAGGCCAGGTAGACGATCGCCTCGGCAATCTCGTCGGCCCCGGCGAGGGTCTTGAGCGGGGTGTATTCCTCGACCGCCTTCTCAAGCGCCGCCCGGTCCTCGGCCGCCTCGAGCGCGGCCTCCATCATATCGGTAGCGACGACGCCGGGGCAGATTGCGTTCACCCGTACCTCGGGCGCGAGTTCGAGCGCCATCGTACGCGTGAGGTTCACCACCGCTCCCTTGGTCGCGCAATAGACCGTCATCGGCGGGGTCCCCATGAGGCCCGAATGCGAGCCCAGGTTGACGATGTTGCCCATGCTCGCACGCAACGCCGGCAGGGCCGCCTGGCTGCAAAAGAACGTGCCCTTGGCGTTGACGTCGAACAGCCGGTCCCAGACCTCCTCATCGGCGGTCTCGCTCGACCCGGTAAGGCTGTTGATGCCGGCGTTGTTGATCAGCACATCGAGCCCCCCGAGGGCCTCCACCGCCGCGGCGACGAGCGCCCCACAGCCCTTGGCGCTTCCGACGTCGCCGGGCGCCGGGACCAGGCGGGGGCCGTTGCCCATCGCCTCGATGGCGCGGCCGACACCCTCGGCGGTGGTGCCGTTGATCGCGACCTGCGCACCGCGGCGGTGAAAGGCACGCGCGGTCGCTCCACCGATCCCGCGCGTTGCGCCGGTGACAAGCACGCGCTTGCCGTCGAAGTCCATAAAGGTCGGGGCCGCCGTCAGTCGACGCGCGTCAAGATATAATCGCCGTGGGTCACGATCTCCCACGACTTGGCATAGCGGTCCATCTCTTCGTCCACCCGAAACGCGATTCCCAACGAATCGGAGTAGAGGAATCGCCGCCGTATGGTCGAGGCGTTGCCGGCACCCGGGCTGCTCAACTTCATTTGCGTGTCGATAACCCACACCTCATAGGTGCTGCCATCGAAGGCCACCTGGGTCTTCTCGCGCACGCCGAGTTGTACCTTGACCCGGTCCTTGTGGGTGAAGGCGCCCTGTTGCCACCCGTGGGTGAAGGCGCCCTCCTCGTATCGGCAAGGCCCACATCGGTAGAAGTCGATCATCTTGAACGAGATACTCTGCCCGGTCTGGAGCGGGAACAATTGGGCGAGCTTGCCCAGTTCCTTGTCGCTGATCGTCAGCTCGTGCTCCTCCTGCAGCGCCTGCCAACCGATGCGGATCAAACCGAACAACAGGCGCTGCTTGTCGCCCTCGGCGTCGATGTCGAGGCCGTTATCCGAGCGCGAGGTGACACGATACTTCCACGAGTCGTAGGTGACCTTGGTGCCGTCGGTGATGGCCGCCGAGGTCAACGCCGTGGACGGCGGGATTGCGAGTGCGGTCTCGTGTGGCTCAGCCGCCTGGGCCTCGATCTCGGCCAGGCGCAACCGGGCGAGCGCCGCGAAGGTGCCTTCGGGGAAGCGCTCGAGATAGGCGACATAGGCGGCAGCGCTCGCACCTTCCTGCACCGAATTCCAGAAGGCCACCTCTGAGTCGTCGTGACCCGCCGGTTGCGCCGCAGCCGGTTCGGATTGTGCTTTCTCGCGCAACTGCTCGAGCCGATTGCGCGCGAGCGCCGCATAAACCCCGTCCGCATACTGGTCGAGATAGGCCTCGAAGTCAGCCGCCTGGACGCTGTCCTTCACCGAGTTCCAAAAGGCCAGCTCAAGCTCGCGCTCATCGAAGCCCGAAGCCCCCGTGGCCGTCGATTCCGACACCGCCTCATCGCTCGGCAAAGGGCCGAGGTTCGCGGGAACGAACAGGAAATCGCCGCCCTCGTGGTTGGCCAGGCGAATGTCCGAGTACTCCGGGGTTTGGTCCGCGCGCACCACCACGGGACGGCGGATCTTGGTGAACAACTGCTGGCCGTCCAAGACCTCGCGGTTTTCGCCAAGCGCGTCGAGGAAGGCGCGCGCGAACACCGAGTGG
>CAYUNL010000129.1:0-8173 GCA_964446055.1 uncultured Alphaproteobacteria bacterium
CGATGTCGAGGAAGCCGCCGGGCCCGACCGTGAGGCCGCCAAGCTTGGACGCGTTGACGTTGCCGGCCGCGTCGAGCTCGCCGAAGCCGAGAAAGGCGATGTCGAGGCCGCCGCCGGAGTAGAGGTCGAACTGCGAGGGCGCGTCGATCATGGCTGTCGCGTTGCGTGCAAAGCCGAACAACATGCCGTCCAACAGCGTGCCACCATACGTGCCGTGCTCGATGGTCTGGTAGTAGCGCTCGGCATCACCGCGCGCGGCGACCAGCTTGGCCACCGCATCGGGGATGCCGAAGCCGTAGTTGATGACCGCACCGTCGCGAAGCTCCTCGGCCGCACGCCGGGCGATCGCTTGGCGCGCGCCGAACGCCTCGGCCGGCTCGGGCGGGACCGGCCCGCGGCTCTCGCCCGAGATCGTCGGGTCGTAAACGATGTCGTAGCTCTGCGACTGGCTGGCATCGACGGCCACCGCATCCACCAGTGCGCCGGGTACGCGCACCGCCCGCGCCGGCAGCGTACCGAACCCGACCTCTGTGCGGACCTGGGCCAACACCCGCCCGCCGGAGTTGTGCGCGGCCAAGGCGATGGCAAACGCGTCGAGGTTCGCCGGCTCCTGTTGGAAACTCAGATTGCCCTGGGCATCGGCAGCACTCGCGCGGAGGATCGCGACGTCGACGGGGAACGGTTTGTAGCGAAGGAATTCGCGGCCATCGATCTCGATGACCTCGACCAGCGGCTCGGTGGCGCGGTCGTTCATGCGCCCGCCCTCAAGGCGGGGATCGGCAAAGGTGCCCAAACCGACGTGGGTGATCAGTCCGGGCCGGCCGGCGCCGATCTCGCGCAGCAGCTGCATGATCACGCCGCCCGGCAGGACGTAGGCCTCGATCTTCTCATCGCGCGCCATTTGCTGCATGCGCGGCGACCACACCCAGTGGCCGCCGATGACGCGGCGGACCATACCCTCGTGGGCGAAACGGTTCATTCCGCGCTCGCCCCGATCGCCGATGCCAAGCGCATGAACGACGGTGAGGTCGCGGGGGTGCCCGGTCCCGAAGAACCGCGCCTCCAGCGCCGCAAGGAGCGCCGAGGGCTCGACCAGCCCCCCGCCGCCTCCGATGACCGCCACCGTGGCCCCGTCCGCCACCGTCCCGACCGCCGCCTCGGCGGTGACGATCTTGCTCGCCATCATGGTTGGGTGCGCCCCCCTCGCGCCGCGAAGTCTCCTTCGTGCAGAGCGGAACCGCAAGGACTACAATGCGAAGCGGGGTTGCACCCCGCGCCCCGCCTCCCGTGGGGCAAGCCCCACACCCCAATGATTCGCGCTGAGCTGCGCTTGGTCTACTTCTTGGCGTACACTTCGCCCGACCGCGCAACGCACCCTTCCGGCGTATCGGCTTCCTTGCCGACTTGGACGTAGCCATGACGCCTCATGACGTCCGCCACGAACCGCCCTGCCCAATGCGTGGTCATATTGTGCTTCCCGTAGTCCACCCCGAACTTCACACTCAATAGGGGGTCGACACCTGCGATCGCGGGCCATCCCTCGTCGGTTGCCTTTATGCAGGCGATCAGCCCATCGTCGGAATCAACCACGGCTTGCATCGCTTCGCAGAGCGGGTCATCTAGCTTGACGCTCCCCTGCTCGGAGAACGGGAGACCGGCCTCCTCGATCCATTCGACCACCCGCCGTGCCTCGTCGGAATCCGTGTTCGTCGCACGCGCATACAGACGTGCCCGATCACCGGGCGCCATGGCCCCGATCTTTTCGGGCGTCAGCTTGGTCACGTTTCCCGCCTGAATATCCTGAGTTCCGATCCTCTAGCGCAGATACGCTTCGAAGAAGCCCGGCCAATATTCGACAAGGGATTGAAGCACCTCATTCGCCGTCTGAAAACGTCCATCGCCACGGTCAATCAAAAGATAGGGTGATCCGTACGGTCCCGCTCCGTACGGTCCCTGGGACCGGCAGGCGCCCTCGGTCCTAAAAGCTCTTGACGCCGGGGATGCGGCACTCGCCCCGCGTGTAGATCTGCTCGATCCGGCAGAGATCGCCGATCTCCATGACCACCGAACCCTCACACGCCTTGAGATTGATCCACGCCTTCACGCCCCTCCTGATGACCCCGGTGCGGCTGACGACCGCGGAATCCTGGACGTAGCTCATCGAGCGAATGTCCTCGGCACCGACGTCCAGCTCGGCGAGCCGGTCGGCGACGCTGGCATCGCATTCATCGTAGCGGGCCGAGAATGCGGTCGTGCCGGCGAGCACGAGACTCACCGCGATCATCACCAACTCAAGGCGACGTATCACCTGCAAACGCTTTTGGCGTGGCCCAGTTCTCATGCGTTCCAGTCCAAGGAATTAACTCCGGCAGGCGGGACCTTTGGCTAGCCACCCAGTGATCGTGACCGCCCGGCAGCGTATGCGGCCGTGCCCTGCCCAGAGTGTGTCCGCCTTGATGGGGCGATGCAATACCCGCCAAGATGGAGTGGATCGGCGCCAAGAGGATGACACCGCGGCGGAAGTGCAAGGCCCGCCAGCGGGCGGCGCGGCGGACCGGGTTTTGGGCCCGGCTAGACCGGGCCGGCTACGTGGCTGTCGAGGAATGTGATGGTGTAGCCGGAGGGTTCGGCGACCGTAAAGGAGCTGTGGACGCGGCTGCGCCGAATCGGGGTCGGTACATGGCCGGCGGCGGCTAGGGCTGTGCGCTGCGCCGCCAGGTCATCGACCATGAGATCGAAGTCGGCCCGCTCTGGCTCTTTCTTCTTGCCCTTTTGCAACACCAGATGGGTGCCGCCACGAAGCTCGAGCACCGCGAGCCCGGGCATCCGTGCGACCCGCCGCATCCCGAGAGAACTGAAGAATCTGTACGATTCTTGGAATCTTGCCACTTCCAAGAAAACCGTCCCGCGGAGGTACGCTTGGTCTACTTCGTGGCGCGCGATTCATGCGCTCGCGACTTTGGGCGGCAGCCTATGTAGTCTAAGGTTCTGACAACGGACGGTGGGCCGGTGCGGTGCGGGGACATCGGTTCGCGGATCGGCCCGACCCGGGAGGGAGTGCGGCCATGAGTTGGACCCATCGCGAGCGGTTGCTGGCGGCGCTCAATCGCGAGGAGGCCGACCGCGTCCCAATCGACTTCGGCTCGACCATCGCCACTTCCATCACGCTTCCAGCGTACGAGCGTCTCAAGGAACACCTGGGCCTCGAGCACGAGACGGCGGTCATGTCGAAGACCAGCCGACTCGCGAATCCCGATGACTCGGTTCTCGAGAGATTCGACGTGGACACCCGGTTCCTCGGCTACGGCGTCGGGAGCGAAGAGATCGACCAGGACACCATCCTCGACGAGTGGGGGACGACTTGGCATCGGGCGCCGGGCGGCTGTTTCATGCCAGTGGACGGCCCGTTCGAGAACCAGGAGCCCACGATCAGGGACCTCGAAAGCTGGAACTGGCCGGACCCCGAAGACCCCAGGCGCTACCGCGGGCTGGAGGAGCGCGCCAAAGCGCTGCGCCACGAGACCGACTGCGCCATCGTCCTCAACCCCGACAGCTACTGCGGCGCCACGGCGCAGCACCAGCGCGGCTTCGGCAACTGGCTCAAAGACCTTCACCGCAACCCCCAGTACGTCTGCCGCATGTTGGACATCATCGCCGATTTGTGGATCGGAATCGTTCACCGGGCGCTCGATGCGGTGGGCACGAACGTGGACGTCGTCATCATCTTGGACGACCTGGGTACCCAGTCGGGACCGCTGTTCAGCCCCGAGATCTATCGCGAACTGCTCAAGCCCCGTCACGCCCGGATGATCGCCGCCCTCAAGGAGCACGGCGGCGTGAAGGTGCTGTTCCATAGCTGTGGCGCCGTGCACCGGTTTATCGGAGATCTCATCGACATCGGTGTGGATGCCCTCAATCCGGTGCAGGTGAACGCCGATGACATGGATCCCGAGCAGTTGAAGAAGGAGTTTGGCGATCGCCTCGCCTTTTGGGGCGGCATCGACACCCAGAAGGTATTGCCCAACGGAACCGCAGAGGAGGTTGCGGCCGAGACTCGCCGGATCATCGACGTCCTCGGCAAGGGCGGCGGATTGGTTCTCAACAGCGTTCACGACATTCAGGTCGAGGTGCCGCCCGAGAACGTCGTCGCCATGTTCGACGCCGGCCTGGAACACAGTTACGCGAAGACGGCCTAAGGAGGGATGCAACAGGACGCATCTGACTAGGTCCATACTGGGCCTCCGAACGCGCCCCTGCCGGCTGCGGGTGGGGAGCTAGAATGGCGGATGGCGCCGGGTCCGGGGTACACACTGCACAGGCACCACCATCATTTCGGGTGGAGCGCGGGGTTTTTGATTCCGATCTTGCCGGTGTCCGCGATCGGCGCTAAGGCATCGCGGGCCCGAACCGGTCGGAACGCACCAAAGAGGCAGGCCATGGACCCCGTAGTCTGGGGGATCCTCAGCACCGCGAGCATCGGCGTCGAGAGGGTGATCCCGGCGATGCAGGAGGGCAAGCTCTGCGAGGTCGCAGCGATCGGCTCCCGCGACCTCGAGCGGGCCCAGCAGGCCGCCGCGCGGTGGCGCATACCGAAGGCCTACGGCTCCTATGAGGAAGTGCTCTCCGACCCCGAGATCGAGGCCGTCTACATTCCGCTGCCAAACCATCTGCACGTCCCGTGGTCGGCCAAGGCGGCGGAGGCCGGCAAGCACGTATTCTGCGAAAAGCCGATAGCCCTCGACGCCGCCGAGGTGGCAGGCCTGATCGCGGTCCGGGACCGCACCGGCGTCGTGATCGGCGAGGCCTTTACCGTGCGCAGCCATCCGCAGTGGCTTCGCGTCCGGGACCTGGTCGCCGCAGGGCGGATCGGCAGGCTGCGGGCGATGCAGGCGTTCTTCGGCTTCACCGACGTCGATCCCGAGGGCATCATCAATCAGACCGACATGGGAGGTGGCGGCATCTACGATCTCGGCTGCTACGCGATCACCACCTTCCGGTTCCTGTTCGCGGACGAGCCGAGTCGCGCCGTGGTCTCGTTGGAGCGCGACCCGAACTTCGCGACCGACCGGCTGGCGACGGCGATCCTCGAGTTCCCCGAGGGACAGGCGAGCTTCCTGTGCTCCACCCAGCTGGTGGAGACCCAACGTATGCAGGTTCTCGGGACCGAGGGCAGGATCGAGATCGAGATGCCCTTCGACGCCTATACCGATCGACCCTGCCGCATCTTCATCGACGACGGTGGCGCCTTCGCCGGCGGTCCGGTGGAGGTCGAGGCTTTCGACGTCGTCAACCAGTACACCATCGAGTGCGACCTGTTCGCCAAAGCCATCCGCACCGGCCAGCGCCCGGTGGTCCCGCTCGAGGACGCGCTGCGCAACATGGCCACCATCGACGCCTTGTTCCGATCGGCGCGGAGCGGCGGCTGGGAGACGGTGTAGGCCGCCCGCTACGAGGCGTCTTTGCCGGCCGTGCGCGACGGACTAGAATGGCGGATGGCGCCGGGTCCGGGGTACACGCTGCATAGCCGCCACCATCATTTCGGGTGGGACAATTCCAACCCGCCGGTGCACACGATCGCGCCGGGCGAGACCGTGAGCTTCGAGACCGTCGATTCCTCGGGCGCACAAATCAGCCCCGATTCCACCGTCGCCGACGTCGCCGCGCTCGACTTCGCCAAGGTCAACCCGGTTACCGGGCCGGTCTACGTGGACGGCGCCGAGCCGGGCGACGCGCTACAGGTGAGGGTCCACGAGTTCACGCCCTCGGGCTGGGGCTGGACCGCGCTGATCCCCGGCTTCGGACTTCTGGCCGAGCAATTCCCCGATCCGGCGCTAACGCTGTGGTCCTACGACCCACAGGACATGGCGCCGGCGGTGTTCTCGGCCGGCGGGCGGGTGCCGCTCAAGCCGTTCTGCGGCACCATCGGGCTGGCCCCGGCCGAGCCCGGCACCCACAGCATCGTCCCGCCGCGGCGCGTGGGCGGCAACATGGACGTGCGCGACCTGGCGGCGGGCACGCTCCTCACGCTGCCGATCGAGGTCGAGGGCGCACTGTTCTCGGTCGGCGACACCCACGCCGCGCAAGGCGACGGCGAGGTCTGCGGCACCGCGATCGAGAGCCCGATGGCGGTGACCTTCGGCTTCGAGCTGGTCAAGGACGCGAATCTCCACTTCCCCCGCTTCGAGACGCCGGGGCCGGTCAGCCGACACTTCGACGCCAAGGGCTATCACGTCACCACCGGCATCGGGCCCGACCTGATGGCCGGAGCCCGCGCCGCGGTCAGCGATATGATCGAGCTCTTGGGCACGTTGCACGGGCTTGCCGCCGCCGATGCCTACATGCTGTGCAGCAGCTGCGCCGACCTGCGGGTGAGCGAGATCGTCGACCTACCCAACTGGGTGGTCTCGTTCTACTTCCCCAAGATCGTGTTCGACTGAGGCCGGGAGTCAGGCTCCGAGTATGGCGAGCACCACGGCGAGGAGGACCGCCGCGGTGACCCAGCATGCCGCCTCGATTCGTGGCGACACCAGTGCGCGTCGACGGCGCGGCGAAGCATTCTCAAACGCCCTAGTCTCGGGACGCCGGGAACCGGCCTGATCGTCACGGCGGGTGCCCGGCGATTCGGGTGCGATCGATTGAAAGAACGATCCCTTGGCACGGGATCTTAGAGCCATGCGTGCGCCCCCTTGTTGGCTTTGTCGGGTGTCCGGTACGACTCTATGTGGGAGTGGCGATGCGGCGGGTTTAGCGAAAACTAAGGTTAACCGCGTGACCTCGGTTACAGGACCGCCGCTTATCGGGTCGCACCACACTCAAAGTGTGACGGCCATCACAGTTTCTTCTAGTGCACCAACGCCGGTCCTAGAGCCTCGGAATCAAGCACTCGCGTTGCCGGCAGATGGATACTCGCGATGGTTCCCTCATCGCGCGTGCTTTCCAAGCTGAGACTGCCGCCGTGCAGCTCGGCCAGGGACTTGACAATGGGAAGTCCGAGTCCGGTCCCGGCGTACTGCTTGTTGGCGGCGGCGTTGAGTTGCACGAATGGGCGAAGGACCTTGCCCAGTTCACCCTCGTCCATGCCGATGCCCGTATCGGCGACGCTGATGACATACTCCGAGGACCCGTTGTGGCCGGCGCGGACGAACACCGCACCCCCCTCGTGATTGAACTTGACGGCATTGGACAGGAGGTTGAGCAGCATTTGCTTTATTGCCCTCTCGTCGAGCGACAACCGCGGGTGGTCTGCGGCGATGTCGACCGAAATCTTGATCGAGCGCTTCTCGGCACGCGGCCCCACGATGCGCACCATGGCATGTAGCACCTCGTCGATGTCGACGCGTCCCGGCTGCAGCTCATAGCCGCCGGCCTCGATGCGCGAGAGGTCAAGGATGTCGTTGATGATGGAGAGCAGGAGCTGGCCGCTTTCGTGGATGTCGTAAGCGTAGCCACGATAGGAGGGTGGCTCGACCACGCCCAGAATCTGGTCTTTCATGATCTCGGAGAAGCCGATGATGGCATTGAGCGGGGTGCGCAGCTCATAGCTCATATTGGCTACGAACTCGGACTTGGCGCGATTGGCGATCTCGGCGGCATCGGCGGCCGCGCGTAGCTCGCGCTCGACCCCGTGTCGACGCTTGACCTCGCGGCCGTATTGGCGCGAGCGACGGTAGGCGTACCAAGAAAGACCGATCACACATAGCAGCACCGCCGGCGCGACCAAAGCCACCGCGCGTTCGTGATCTTCGCCGATCCATCGCGCCAGCCCAGCCAAGAGGCCGAGACCTTCGGCCAGCCCGTAGATCGAGCCCAAAGAGGCGACGGCCAGGATCAGGTCGGCGAGGGCAGCGGGAAGTCGCGCGAGAGGGTTTGAAGGAATCGGCACGTTAATTGTTTGTTTATTTGCGAGGCTCAATGTTGCCTCACGATATTCGATCATATTTAAGTAAAACTTAATCCGTACCAGTGTATCAAGCGCCGATGAGCTCTTCGCACAATATTCGGACCGGTGCATCGGAGGACGCGGGACCGCCAGCCATCAAGACCATCACGCAGGGCGAGCTCGACGCGGTCCTCGACACGCACGAGCGCTATGTTCGGCGCGTACGCGGAGGGCGCAAGGCCAGCCTCGCCTTCCACGACCTCAGCTCGCTCAATCTCGACGGCCGGGATCTCT
>CAYUNL010000130.1:0-1870 GCA_964446055.1 uncultured Alphaproteobacteria bacterium
ACCGCGCCGCCGGCGACGGCGGTGGCACGGCAAACCCCACCGGGAGCAAGGCCGAATAGGGGCGGCGCGCCGGCTTCGGCCGGCAGGCGGGTTTCCGGACCGCCGCCCGGGTAGGCCGCGTTGAGGCGCTTGGCAACAGGCGCCCTAGAGGAATGGCCATCCCCCGGAAACGGGGACAGAACCCGGCTTATAGGCCATCTGGCGCTTTTCTCGTGCGGAGCTCTCGGAGGGTGAAGTATTCGCCGCGGCCTCGCGGCAAATGAGAGAGGTTTCACAAAAAGAACGTACCAAGAACACAATTCTGCCGCATTTGCTCGGCATGAATACACGTCTTCAGCCAAAGACCGCCATCCCGGTCGTCTTACCACCTTCGATTCATTACTTGATTCCCATTGACGCCCATAAAGGGGCATGATATCCCACACGGTCCCACGGGCTCCGCCGGAAGCGCCATTTGGCGCGAGGCGACGCACGGGCGGCCCGCGCGACCGGATTCAAGAGGTCGGGGGCGGCGCGAGTGGGACGGAAGGCTTCGACTGGGGCGAGGTATGGCGCTGTTCCTTTCGACCACCGTCAACAAGCTCGACAAAAAGGGCCGGGTATCGGTGCCTGCGCGTTGGCGCGCGGCGCTCGCCGGCCAGTCGTTTCACGGCATCGTCGCCTATCCCTCATTCATCAGCGCCACCATCGAGGCCTCCGGCATCGACCGCATCGAGCGGCTGAGCGAGAGCATCGACCGCTTCGACCCGTTTTCGGAGGAGCGCAACGCGTTCGCCGTGGCGATCCTCGCCAACAGCCGCGAACTGCCATTCGACAGTGGCGGCCGCATCGCGCTGAGCGAGGACCTGATCGCCCACGCAGGGTTGAACGACGGCGCCGCGTTCGTCGGTCAGGGCGCCACCTTTCAAATCTGGGAGCCCAAGGCCTTCGCCGCCTACGAGGCCGAAGCCCGCGCCCGCGCCCGCGACGAACGTAACTCCCTGAGCTTGCGCCGTCCCGAAGAGCCGAGCGGCCCATGAGAGCGGCCGATGCACTCGTGCACCGCCCGGTCATGGTGGACGAAATGATCGAGGCGCTCGATCCCGCCGCGGGCGAGGTGTTCGTCGATGGGACCTATGGCGGCGGCGGCCATAGCCACGCACTGCTGGGCGCGGCGGCATGCGTGGTCTGGGGCATCGACCGCGACCCGGCGGCGGTGGCGCGCGGCCGCGCCGCAGAGGAGGCGAGCAAGGGGCGGTTGCGGGTAATCGAGGGCGCCTTCGGTGACATGGAGGCGCTGATGACGCAGCACGGGGTGCACCGTGTCGACGGCATCGCGCTGGACCTCGGGCTCTCTTCGCTGCAGCTCGACGATCCCGAGCGGGGTTTCTCATTCCAGAACGACGGGCCGCTGGACATGCGCATGACGCAGGCCGGACCGACGGCCGCCGAGCTTGTCAACACCGTGCCGGAGGCCGAGCTTGCCGATATCATCCACCGCTTCGGCGAGGAGCGAGGCGCGAGGCGCATCGCCCGCGCCATCGTCCGGGCGCGTGATCGCGCGCCGATTCGCCGCACCGGAGAGCTCGCCCGCATCGTGGCGGCTACCGCGCGCGGGGCGCGGGGCACCGTCCACCCGGCGACCCGCACCTTTCAAGCGATTCGCATCTGGGTCAACAACGAGCTCGGCGAAGAGGGTGAGCTGGGGCGCGGGCTGGTGGCGGCGGAGCGACTGTTGCGGCCGGGCGGCCGGGTCGCGGTGATTTCTTTCCATTCGCTCGAAGACCGTCAGGTGAAACGCTTTCTCAACCGACGCGCCGGCGCCACGCCGCGTCCCACGCGCCACCTCCCGATCGCGGGTTCGCAAGCGCAGGCACCGTCGTTTCGGCTG
>CAYUNL010000130.1:1880-8128 GCA_964446055.1 uncultured Alphaproteobacteria bacterium
GCGTGCGCAAACCCAAGCAGCACGAGATCACGGCCAACCGCCGGGCGCGCTCGGCGCGCTTGCGCGCCGCGGTGCGCACCGATGCCTCGCCCTGGCCGGCCGCGGAGGCCGCGTAATGCGCCCGCTGGGCATTGCCGGTCTGGCGCTCGTCGCAATACTGGCGTTCGGGCTATTCGCCTTGAAATACGAGGTCCGCGGGCTCGAGGCCGAGCTCGCAAGGCTCGAGCGAGAAGCGCAAGCGGAGGAGGAGGCGATCCGCGTGCTGAACGCCGAGTGGAGCTACCTGAACCGGCCCGAGCGACTCAAGGCGTTGTCGGCGCGTTACCTGCCTTTGGCCGCCGTGAGTGCGCGGCAGGTCGGTGGAATCGAACTGTTGCCGAGCCGGATCGAGCGAGCAGTTTCGCCGGGCGCCGAGGCGCAAGCGCAATGACGCGCCGCGCCACACCACCCTATCCGCCGCGCCCGCGCGAGGCGGTTGGCGGCGAGGCCCTTGAGGTTGGACGCAACCGGCTGCTTGCGATCGCTGGGGTATTCGCGGTGGTTTGCCTGATCCTGGCGGCGCGTTTGGTCGAGGTCTCGGTGCTCCACGGCGCCGGCTCGCTTGAAGCCGGCGCGGGCGCCGACGCCGATGCGGTCGTCTCGCGCGCCGACATCGTCGATCGCAATGGGGTCGTCTTGGCAACCAGCTTGCGCACTGCATCGCTCTATGCCGACCCGCGCCAACTGATCGATCCCGCCGCCGCGGCCGCGGGAATCTCTGCCGTGTTGCCCGAACTCGGCCGTGGCGCGCTGCTCGCGAAACTATCCTCGGACCGCACCTTTGTTTGGCTGAAGCGGAACCTGACGCCGAAGCAGCAGTACGCAATCAACCGCCTCGGCATACCCGGTATCGGCTTCATCACCGAGCAGCGGCGGGTCTACCCTCAAGGCGCGCTGACCGCGCATGCGGTCGGCTTTACCGGTATCGACAACCGCGGGCTCGCGGGCATCGAGAAGAGCTTCGAGGGGGTCTTGGCGAGCGCCGGGCCGGGACGCGCGGCACCGCTCCGCCTGTCGCTCGATGTCCGCGTGCAGAACGCGCTTCATGAGGAATTGAGCGCCGCGGCCGACGAGTTCGGAGCACTGGGTGGGGCCGGTGTGGTGCTCGACGTGCGGACCGGGGAGGTGCTGGCGCTGGTCTCGCTTCCCGATTTCGATCCCAATCACCCGAGCGCGGCGAGCGCCGAGGCGCTGTTCAACCGCGCCAGCCTGGGCGTCTATGAGATGGGCTCGACCTTCAAGACATTTACGATGGCGATGGCCTTGGATTCGGGAACCATCGATCTCGGCGACGGCTTCGATGCCACCGTGCCGCTTCGGATCGCCCGCTTCGTCATCCGCGACGATCACGCCAGAGGGCGGTGGTTGTCGGTGCCCGAGATCTTCATCTACTCCTCGAATATCGGCGCGGCGAAGATGGCACGCGAGCTGGGCGGTGCGCGCCAGAAAGCGTTCCTCGAGCGGCTTGGGCTGTTGCGCAGGGCGGGGCTGGAGATCCCCGAGATCGGCCGGCCAATGTGGCCCGAGCCGTGGCGCGAGATCAACACGATGACGATCGCCTTCGGCCACGGAATCGCAGTCAGCCCGGTGCAACTTGCAAGCGGCGTAGCCGCGATCGTCAATGGCGGAACCCTGGCCCCGGCGACACTGATGCCTGGGGAATCGGGCCAGCAGGCGAGCGGACGGCGCGTGATCGCCGCCGATACCTCGGCGCTCATGCGGCGCTTGTTGCGGGCCGTGGTGACGCGCGGTACCGGGAGCAAGGCCGACGCGCCAGGCTATTCGGTCGGCGGCAAGACCGGAACCGCGCGCAAGGTCGGCGAGGCCGGCTATCGCCGCGGCGCGCTCCTGTCCTCGTTCATCGGCGTGTTCCCGATCGAGGCTCCGCAGTACATCGTTCTGGCGATCCTAGACGAGCCCAAGGGCAACGAATCGACGATGGGTTTCGCAAGTGGCGGCTGGACCGCGGCGCCGGTGGTCGGCCGCGTGATCGACCGCATTGCGCCGGTTCTCGGCGTGGCGCCGGTAGACGAAGATGCCGAGCCCGAGCGCGATGTGCTGCTGGTCGAGGCCTCGGGCGGAGGAAAGCCGAATGCGGCTTTCTGAGCTGATCCAAGACAGCGGCGAAGACATCGAGGTGCACGGACTATGCTCCGACAGCCGGAAGGTTGAGCCGGGGTTCCTGTTTGCCGCGCTCGCCGGGGCCGAAGCCGACGGGGCCGATTTCGCCGCCGAGGCCATCGCCAGGGGCGCCGTCGCGGTCCTGACCCGGCCCGACGCAAATCTGGATGTGCCCGGCGTACGGGTCATCGCCGATCCGGACCCGCGGCGCCGGCTGGCGCACATCGCCGCCCGCTTCTACGCCGCCCAGCCTCGGACCATCGCCGCGGTGACGGGCACCAACGGCAAGACCTCCGTGGCCTCGTTCACGCGCCAGGTGTGGCAGGGTATGGGCCACGCCGCGGCCAGCGTCGGCACGCTTGGGGTCGAGGCGCCCGGCTATCACGCGCGCCTCGCGCTCACCACGCCCGATCCCATCGAACTGCACGGGGTGCTGGCCGAACTTAGCGGCCGGGGGGTCGAGCACCTTGCCATGGAGGCTTCGAGCCACGGGCTCGACCAGCGGCGGCTCGACGGCGTGCGCCTGAGCGCCGCCGCCCTCACCAACATCTCGCGCGACCACCTCGACTATCACCCCGATCCCGTAGGGTACGGCGCCGCCAAACGGCGCCTGTTCGAAGAGCTGCTGGGCGACGGCGTGGCGGTCCTGAACGCCGACGACGGAAGCTTTGAGGCGCTTGCGGTCGCCTGCAAGACGAATGGCCAGCGGATCATCGGCTACGGACGAAACGGCGCGGAAATCCGGCTGATCGCGAGGAGCGAGCGCGAGGATGGCCAAGAGATCAAGGTCGAGGTTGGGGGCCAAGTCCATGAGGCGTTGGTGCCCCTGCCGGGCAGCTTCCAAGTCGACAACGCGCTGTGCGCGCTGGGGCTCGCCTGGGGTTGCGGCGGTGAGGTGGAGCCCGCACTGGCCGCGCTCGCGGGGCTGCAGGGCGTGCGTGGGCGGCTCGAAGCGGTGGCGCGCCACGCAAGCGGTGCGCCGATCTATGTCGATTATGCACATACCCCCGATGCCTTGGAGCACGCGCTTGACGCGTTGAGGGGCCTGACGCGGCGCCGTCTGGTCGTGGTTTTCGGTTGCGGCGGTGAGCGCGACCGCGGCAAACGGGCCGAGATGGGAGCCATCGCCGCGGCCCGCGCCGACCGTGTCATCGTGACCGACGACAATCCGCGGCGCGAGGACCCGGCCGCGATTCGTCGCGAAATCCTGGCGGCGTGCCCGGCCGCCGACGAGATCGGCGATCGCGCCGAGGCCATCGCCGCTGCGGTCCGCGACCTCGAAACAGGTGACGTCGTGGTGCTTGCCGGCAAGGGCCACGAGGAAGGTCAGACCGTCGGCGACTCGGTGCGCCCCTTCGACGATGCGGCGATCGCGCGGCTGGCCGTGGCGGAGCCGCAGACGTGACCGGTCTGGCACTGTGGACCGCGGACCAGGCCGCCCGCGCCACCGGCGGCAGCGCGAGCGCTCCATTCTCGGCCAGCGAGATCTCCATCGACAGTCGCACCCTGGCGCCGGGGGCGCTGTTCGTCGCCATCCGCGGACCGCATCACGACGGACACACCTTCGTCGCCGAGGCCTTCGCGCGCGGCGCCGCCGCCGCGGTGGTCGCCGATGAGGGTGGAGGTGCACACTCGAACGGGCCGTTGCTGCGCGTCGGCGATACGCTCACCGCCTTGGAGGCGTTGGGAATCGCCGCACGCACTCGCGGCTCGGCCAGGATCGTCGGCGTGACCGGCAGCGTCGGCAAGACCGGTACCAAGGAGGCGCTGAAGCTCGCGCTCGGCGCCTGTGCGCCGACCCATGCCAGCGCCTCGAGCCACAACAATCATTGGGGAGTCCCGCTCTCGCTCGCCCGCATGCCGCAGAGCGCGAGCTACGGGGTGTTCGAGATCGGGATGAACCATCCCGGCGAGATCGGGCCGCTGAGCCGCATGGTGCGCCCCGACGTTGCCGTCATCACCGCGATCGCACCGGTCCACCTTGCCTTTTTCGATTCTCTCGCCGCCATCGCCGATGCCAAGGCGGAGATCTTCGAGGGCATGGCAGAGGGCGGTTTCGCGGTGCTCAACGAGGACACGCCTCACTTCGAACGACTGGCGCGTGCGGCGCGGCGCCGCGGCATCGCGGTCCATGGATTTGGCGAGCAAGGCAGCCCCTGGGCGCGGCTCGTTGAGTACAGCGCGCGCGAGGACGCGGGCGCGGTCGTCGCCGACATCGGCGGCAGGGAGGTGCGCTACGATATCGGCGCCGCCGGCAGGCACTGGGCAATGAACTCGGTCGCGGTGCTGGCGGCGGTCGAGGTTCTTGGCGCCGACCTCGAGGGGGCGGCGCGAGCATTGGCCAGGCTGACGCCGCCGAAGGGGCGCGGCGCGCGCCACACGGTCTACACCGGTGAGGGGAGTTTCTCGCTTTTCGACGAGAGCTACAACGCCAACCCGGCCTCGATCCGTGCCGCGATCGAGACCCTGGCGGCGTCGAGCCCGTCGCCGGGCGGCCGACGTATCGCGATCCTCGGCGACATGCGGGAGCTGGGTGCGGACTCGGGCGCTTTGCATGCCGAGCTCGCCGAGGAACTGGTCGCCGCCAAGATCGATCTGGTGCTGACCGCGGGCGAGGACATGGCGCGGCTGCGCGAGGCGCTGCCGGCGCCGCTGCGCGGCGCGCATGCGGCGGACGCGGGCGCCTTGGTCGCGGCGGCGCTGGCAACCGTGAGCGCGGGCGATGTGGCGATGGTGAAGGGTTCGCTGGTCACCGGCATGGGGCGCATCGTCGAGGCCCTGCTCGACCTCAACCTGATGCCGCGCGCGGTCAACGACGCATAACGGGACGAGACGGGGAAACCGGCGATGCTGTTCAACCTTCTCGTACCCCTGGCCGACGAATTCGGCCCCTTCAACCTGTTCCGCTTTCTTACCTTTCGAACCGGGGGGGCGGTAACGACCGCGCTCTTGGTGTGCTTCCTTTTGGGTCCGCTCCTGATCCGCGTCTTGCGCACCCGCCAGGGCAACGGCCAGCCGATTCGCGACGACGGTCCGGAAAGCCACATCATCAACAAGCAAGGAACCCCGACGATGGGCGGGTTCCTCATCCTTCTGGGAGTGGGGATCGGGACCCTGTTGTGGGCGGACCTGACCAACGGGTACGTCTGGGCGGTTCTGCTTGTGACGCTCGGCTTCGGCCTGGTCGGCTTCGCCGACGACTATCTGAAGGTGGTCCGCGGGAGCCACCGCGGCCTGCCCGCGGCGCTCAAGATCACCGTCGAGGCGGTCATTGCCGCGGCCGCGGCGTACTGGATCGCGCTGCTCACCAGCGGCCCGCTGTCCCAGGGGCTGGCGGTGCCGTTCTTCAAGGAGGTGCTCTTCGATCTCGGGCTGTTCTTTGTGCCGCTCGCCACTTTCGTGATCGTCGGCGCATCCAATTCCGTCAACCTGACCGACGGTCTGGACGGTCTGGCGATCGTCCCGGTCATGATCGCCGCCTCGGCCCTGGCGCTGATCGCCTACCTGGTCGGAAACGCGGTGTTCGCAAACTACCTGCAGATCCACGCCGTCGCCGGGGCCGGCGAGCTGGCGGTGTTTTGCGGCGCGCTGGTCGGCGCGAGTCTGGGGTTCCTTTGGTACAACGCACCGCCGGCGATGGTCTTCATGGGCGATACCGGTAGTCTGGCGCTGGGCGGCGCATTGGGTGCGGTCGCCGTCGTCACCAAACACGAGCTGGTCCTTGCCATCATCGGCGGGCTATTCGTGCTCGAGACGGTTTCGGTGATCGTCCAAGTCTTTTCCTTTCAACTCACCGGCCGGCGCATCTTCCGCATGGCACCCCTGCACCATCACTTCGAGAAGAAGGGGTGGGCCGAAGCGACCATCGTCATCCGATTCTGGATCATCGCCCTGGTGCTGGCGCTGCTGGGCCTGGCCACCCTGAAGCTGAGGTGAGTGGATGATCGTCGTTGAGGAGTTCGCCGGCCGCTCCGTGGCGGTCCTTGGGCTTGGCCAAAGCGGGATGTCGGCGGTCCGCGCACTGGCCGCCGGCGGCGCGGACGTTCGCACCTGGGACGACGATGCCCGGGTCCGCCACGCCGCGCGCG
>CAYUNL010000131.1:0-8093 GCA_964446055.1 uncultured Alphaproteobacteria bacterium
AGACCGCCCGAGACCAGCGCCGTCCGCGAACGCTTTCCGGCCAGTCGGCGCAGCTCGGTCGTGCGCTCCGCACCTGTCTTTACCGAAACGCTCACGCCTCGGGTAAGGGTTCCCGAGTAGCACGAATCGGCCACCACCATGACGTGCTTGGCCGACATTGCGCGGGTGGTGCGCGTGATCGTGGTGATGGCGATCCAGTTGGCTTGGGTGTCTTCCTCAGCGTCGACCGGCAGCCAGAACCCGGTGTCGGTTTCGCTATCGAGAATCCCGTGCCCGGCGAAGTAGACCAACAGATTGTCGAGCGGCGTCAATTCTCCGCGCAGACGGTCCAGCGTTCGTATCACCCGATCGCGCGTCGGGTTGAGCAAAAGCTCGACCTCGAAGCCATAGCGTTGGCGCAGCATGTCGGCGACCGCGCTGGCGTCGTTGACGGCGGTCTCAAGGCCGGGAATGTTCTGGTAATCGTTGATGCCGATTACCAGCGCGTGGTAGCGGCCGAACTCGACGTCAAGCGCGGCCTCGCTGGCCGCCAAAGGAACCACCAAGAGCGCCAGCGTGAGCAGGAATCGCCGGCTCACGCCCATGCCTCGCGATCGCGGGAGCTCATTCGAGTCCGATTTCCAGAAGGCGCGGATACAGCTCGTCTTCCCAGCCAAGTCCGATGCGGGCAATGGCGTCCCTGACCTGCTCCAGATGTACTGGCGCGTCTTCGGCGGCGACGTTGATGAACCACTCGAACCGAATGTCGCCGTCGCTGTCGAGGTAGATTCTTGGCGGCGCCCAGAAATCCTGGGAATAGGAATTGATCATCTCCAGGATCGGCGCCCGCGCCCAATGGTCGGGCGTTACCTTGATGATGTACCACGAGGTAATCTTGATCACTCTTTCGGTAACCACGTCGTCATCGTTCGACGCGCTTTGCAGCGTATCGACGAGAAACGAGAGCTCGGGCGCGTTGGCGTACGAATTCTTGAACCTGAGAAATACGTCGTCGGAGATGCTCTCATATTCGTTGACCGCTATGTCGAAACCCTCGGTCCTGCGCAAATAGTCGTCGATCTGAATTTCGACCAGACTTTCCGATTGCTCGACGAATACGAGCGGTAGTTCCTGGGCCTGTACCGATGCCGCCAGCCAACAAGCAAGAATGCCCGCGCCGCACAGCCTCCTCGCAAAGGCGTTCATCGTGTCATCCACCTGTCGATTGCGTCCTGCCACAGCGCGACAACGGCGCGCTGGGCGGCGCTGCGCGGCCACACCAGGCTGCCGCCGGTCGGCGCGGCATCCGCCGATGCCTCGGCGGGGCTGGCCGGGCTCCGCAACAGCGGGCCGTAGACGTAGCCCTGGCCACCGTCGGTGCGGACCACGCGATACCAATCCGTCCCCAGCACCTTGCCCGTGACCGCGACCTCTTCGCCGGCGGGGATGGTGTCCAGCCGCTCGGCCGATGTGGCCGGCCGGGCCCGCACGTTGGCGTTCGCCGCGGCGATCAGCGTGACGTCGGTGTCCTCGACCTCGAATGTAAGCTCCTCGGCCGGCGGCACGACGACCGCCACCTCCTGGGTTGCCGGCCCCGCGCTCGATCCGCCCTCGATCTGGGCGATCTTGATCGTGGCCAGGGCGGCAAAGGTACCGTTGGGAAACTGTGCGAGGTAGGCGCGAAACATATCTGCCTCACCGCTGTCGCGGATGGCTTCCCAAAAGGCCAGCTCCTTCTTCGAATCGACCACCGCGCCTTCGCTTGCCCGGCCGGTTACGCTTATGCCCCGCTCGCCGGCCTCTCCTTGCGCCGCATACTCGGCGGAGCCGGCGGCGGACAAGGCGACCGGCACGAACAAGAAATCGCCGCCGTCGTGATCGGCAAGTCGGATATCGGAGTACTCCGGGGTCTGATCGGCGTTCACGATCACCGGGCGACGAACCGCCGTGAACAGTTGCTGCCCGTCCATCACTTCATTGCTCTCGCGCAGTACGGTCAGGAAGGCGCGGGTGAACACCGAATGGCCCTCGCCGCCGCCGTCGCTGACCGGTTCCAAGCCGCCCGAAACCAGCGCGGTGCGCGATCGCTTCGATGCAAGCCGCCGCAACTCGTCCTCTCGCTCCGATCCGGTCTTGAGCGAGATCGGCGCGTCGCGCGTGAGACGCCCCGAATAGCACGAGTCCGATACCACCATGACATGCTTCGCCGACATCGCCCTGACCGTGCTGGTTATGGTCGCGATCGAGATCCAGTCTGCCTGGGTCTGTTCCTCGGCATCGACCGACATCCAAAAGCCCGCGTCGGCCTCGACATCGAGCACCCCGTGCCCGGCGTAGTAGAGTAGCAGGTTGTCGTTTTCGGTCAGCTCGCCGCGCAGCCTGTCGAGCGCCCGGATGACCTCGGAGCGGCCTGGGTTGAGCAACATCGTGACCTCGAAGCCATACTTCTGGCGTAGCAGATCGCCGACTGCGCTCGCGTCGTTGACGGCGGTTTGCAGCTTCGTCAGGTTCTGGTACTCGTTGATGCCGATCACCAGCGCGTGGTAACGGCCGAAGTCGATGTCCTGCAGGGCCGCCTGCGCCCCGCCGAGCGGCACCACAAACAGCGCCAGCGTAAGGATCGCACGCCTTAGCATTTCGATTCCTCCGGCCCCATCATAGCGCATGTCCAAATCGACCGGGCACCGTCGCGGTAAACTCTTCGCGCTTTGCGGGCGGGGCCACTCAGCGTACTTGCGCCAAGAGCGCCCTCGCCTGGGACAGGCAGCCGTGCTGCGCCATCCACGCCGCCCGGTGTGCGTCGCTCGGCAGGTTGCTCGGAACCAGATGCAGGGTCAGCGTGCGGGCGACCAGCACGCCTTTGAGCCGCATCGAATACTCGGCGCCGCTCTCGAGTGGCACCGCCGCGGGCCACTCGAGCGTCGCCGCGCCCGTCGGCCAATCGACTTCGGCGCTCGTCCGCGCGCCTCTGTGGGTCAGCTTCAACGCCGAGGCCTTGTCGCTCTTGGCCCGCCACAGTTCGACCGGTTCTCCGGCGCGGGCGCATCCGTGCCCTTGCGTCGCGGTGTCGATCAACCAGGCATCGCCGGTCGCGCCACCCGCACCACCGCGCGTCGCGCCCTTGGTCGCCCCTTGCCGGCCGCCGCCCGCGGCAAACAGGGTGCCGAGCGCGCGAAACAGCGTGCGCTCCTCGGCACTGGCCGGAGCCTCCGCGAGCGCAGCGCCGTCGTAGGGCCCCTCGAGCGTCACCGCGGTTCCGTCCTCGGCGATCAGCGTCAGGCGTGCCTCGGCCGCAAGATGCAGCGGGGTCGCGCTGTCGACGATATCGCCCTCGGCCAGGTCCGAGCCTTCGGCGCCGATGACCAGCATCTCGGCGGCCCACGCCGGCGCGGGCGCAGCGAGTAATGTCATCGGGAGCAGGGCCAGGTACACTCGCTTCATTTCTGCGCCATTTCTATCCTTGTGCCACGCTCGCCCGCCCGCAGCCGGGCAAGGTGAAAGGCGGCCACGCCGTCCTCGGGGTAGGCCTCGACCAGTTTTTCGAACGTTTCATTGGTATATGGATCGTTCAGCGCCAGTTTTTCGAATGCCTCGCGGTAGGCCGAGGTGGCGACCGCCGCCGCGCGGTCAGGGCTGAGCGGCTCGAAGACCGCTACCGCCTCGGTTTTGCCCTTCAACACCAAGTCCCCAATCGGCCGCATGGCCACGCCGGCGCACCGTTCCGCGGTGGAGCCGCTAACGCACACGCGCGTCCCCAGGAACTTGTTGGCGCCCTCGAGACGGGCCGCGGTGTTCACGGTATCGCCAATCGCAGTGTAGTCGAACCGCTTCTCGCCGCCAATGTTACCGACCACCGCGGGCCCGGTGTGAACGCCGATTCGGGTGGTGCCGAAGTCAATGCCCTCGGCGATCCTCTCGGCCGAGAAGCGTTGGGCGAACGCGTCCAGGTCGAGCGCGCAGCGCACCCCGCGCTCGGCCTGGTCGGGTTGGTCGTCGGGTGCCCCGAGGACGGCGACCACGGCATCGCCGATGAACTTGTCGAGCGTGCTTTCGTGTTCGATCAGAATCTGGCACATGCCGTCGAGATAGGAATTAAGCATCGGGACGAGCCGTTCGGGGTCCATCCCCTCGGAGAGCGTGGTGAAGCCGGCGATGTCGGTGAAGATGTAGGTAACCTCGCGCCACTCGCCGCCAAGCCGGAGGCGCTCGGGGTCGGCTTCGAGATGGCTGATCACGGCGGGCGCGACGTAGTGTCGGAAGGCGCGCCGAATCTGCCGCTTCTCCCGGCGTAGCCGGGCGCCGACCGCGGCGCTGGTAACGCCATAAGCCGCACCCATGACCAGCGTCGGCATGACCAGCGGAACCAGTGGGCCGCCGCGTTGATATAGCGCGAATCCTCCGACCCAGAATACCGCGGTGGCGGCCGTCAGAAGGCCGATCCGCAGTATCGCGGGGCCACCCCAAAATGCCAGCGCCATGCCGATCAGCACGAGCACGATCGCGATCGGCGCTTCCAATCGGATCTCCGAGCGGGCGGCGGTGCGGCCATCGAGAAGCTGCGCCAGGGCGTGGGCGTGGATCAAAACGCCCGACATGTCCGAGCCCGAGCCGAGGCCGGCGTTAAAGGGCGTGCGGTGGCGGTCGACGTCCAAGAGCACCGTGCCGATAAGGACAATGCGTCCGGCCAGCCACGATGCCGGCAGCTTCGGCGCCAGGTACGCCTTGTGCACCGTGAATCCGGGCGTCCCGCTTGGCGTCGGACCACGGTAGGCGATCTCGAATCGCTCCCGGGTGGGCGCGGCGCCCACTGCCTTTGCGATCGCGGCGGCCAGGGGAAGACGAACCGCTCCGTCCGTGTGAATCGGCGCTTCGATCCAACGGACGGTTCCAAATGAGTCCTCGCCGATGTTCACGTGGCCGGTGGACATCCCGGTCGTGTAGGTGCGTTGGTACGTGAGCTGGCTCTCGGTGAGCCCGCCCTCGGCGTTCGCCCATCCGACGATCACCGGAATGCCGGCCTCCTTGATGGTCCGCCGCAAGCGGTCGTCCTTGGCAGGTTCGGTGCGCTGGTCGAACAGGACGTCGATGCCCACAGCGCGTGCTCCGGCGGCGTCTGCGGCCTCGATCCACTGCGCGAGCAGCTCGCGGTCGAGCGGCGAGCGGTAGTGCATTTCATCACGGGCCATGGTGTCCTCGTCGACACCCAGGATCACGATGTCCTCGCGCAATGGTTCGACCGGGACAAGCGAGGCCAGCCGCACATCGGCGATCCAGTCCTCGACCAGCACCGCGGGCGGGAAACCGCGCGGCGCCGCCACTGCGATCGCGGCCAGCGCCGCGGCCAGCACACTGAACGCGACCACCCGCGCGTACCGTCGGTTGAGAAGCATGGCCCTCATCTGCGCTTGGAAGCCGCGGACTCTACACCGCACGCCGCGTTTGGCGCCACCTCGCGTGGCCCCTGCTATGATGCCCGAAAGCCGATTAGGGAGGACAAAATGGAACCAGTACGTTGGGGCGTCATAGGCGCCACCGCCAATATCTGCACCCGCCGGGTGATCGCCGCCATGCAAGGCTGCGAGCACGCAACCATCGTCGCCCTGGCCTCGCGCGACGAGGCGGCGGCGCAGGCGCTCGCCGGCCAATACGGTGTCCCCAAGGCCTACGGCACCTACGAGGCGTTGATCGCCGATCCCGAGGTCGAGGCGGTCTACAACCCCCTTCCCAACCACCTCCACCTGCCCTGGTCGACGAAGGCGGCGGAGGCCGGCAAACACGTCCTGTGCGAAAAGCCGCTGGGGTTGAGTGCGGCGGAGGTGGAAAGCTTCATCGAGGTTCGCGACCGCACCGGTATGCAGATCCAGGAATCGTTCATGATCCGCAGTCACCCGCAGTGGCTGAGGGCGCGCGAGCTGGTGCGCGAGGGGCGCATCGGCGAGATGCGCGCGATCCAGGGCACCTTCTGTCATGCGCTCACCGACCCCGACAACATCCGCAACAAGGCCGAGATGGGCGGCGGCGGGCTCTATGACACCGGCTGTTATCCCATCACCACCTCGCGGTTCATGTTCGACGACGAGCCGACGCGGGTGATCGCCCTAGTCGACCGTGACCCCGGGTTCAAGGTCGACCGCCTGGTCAGCGCCGTCCTCGACTTCCCCGCCGGGCAGGCGAGCTTCGTCTGTTCGCAGCAATTGGCGCTGGTCGAGCGCATGGTCGTCCTCGGGACCGCGGGGCGGATCGAACTTCGTATGCCTTTCGATGCGCCCCACGAGACGCCGTGCCAAATCGTCATCGACGACGGCAGCGTCCGCCACGACGCCTCGGCGAGTGTCGAGAAGCTGCCGACCGCCGATCAGTACACCATCCAGGGCGATCTCTATTCCAAGGCCATCCGCGGCGGCGGTGCGCTGGCGATTCCGCTTGAGGATTCGCTCGGCAACATGCGGGTCATCGACGCGCTCTTCCGCTCGGCCGAGAGCGGGGCCTGGGAGACGGTGTAGCGCGGCCGTGGTAGGATCGCTGCAACAAGGTTCGGGGAGGAGCTAGGGCGCATGGACCAGATCGTGTTTCGCAACGCCACCGTAGTGGACGCCAGCGATCCGGAGCCCCGCGAGGGCTGCGATGTGTTGGTCGAAGGGGAGCGCATTCGCGAGGTCTCCGACCGGACGATCGCCTCACCAGGCGCGATGGAGTTCGATGTCGGTGGCCGCACGCTGATGCCGGGGCTCATCGACTGCCACTGTCACGTCATTCTCAGCGAGATGGACCTCTCGCGCCTGGAGGCCAAGCCGGCAACGCTAATGACCGCCGAAGCCGCGCGGATCATGCGCCAAATGCTCGACCGCGGATTCACCACGATCCGTGATGCCGCGGGTGCGGACTGGGGTCTGAAGAAGGCCGTGGAGGACGGTTTGCTCGCCGGACCGCGTATGTTCATCTCGGGCCGCGCGCTCAGCCAGACCGGCGGGCACGGTGATTTCCGGCGGCGCACGCAGGCCACGGTCGAGCCCTGCGCCTGTGCCAACGCCCTGGTTTACAACACCACCATCGCCGACGGGGTGCCGGAAGTGCGCAAGGCGGCGCGCGAGGAGCTGAGAAAGGGCGCCGATCAGATCAAGGTCATGGTATCGGGCGGGGTGGCTTCGCAAAACGACCCCCTCGACAACACGCAATACTCCGCCGAAGAGCTCCGCGCCATCGTCGAAGAGGCCGAGTCCTGGCACACCTACGTGCTCGTGCACGCCTATACCGCCGAGGCCATCAAGCACGCCGTCAATTGTGGCGTACGCTCGGTCGAGCACGGCAATCTCGTCGACGCCGAGAGCGCTGCGCTGATGGCCAAGCACGGCGTATTCATGGTGCCCACGCTCGCCACCTACGATGCCATGGACCGCCGCGGCGCCGAGCTTGGGCTTCCCGAGGTGAGCATGCACAAGCTCAAGTCGGTGCTCGACGCCGGTCTGCGCTCGATCGAGATCTGCAAGGAGGCCGGCGTGCGCATGGGCTTTGGCACTGATCTCTTGGGCGCCACCCAAGAGGACCAGTCGCGCGAGTTCCTGGTCCGCTCCGAGGTTCTCACCCCGCACGAGATCATCACCGCGGCCACCGCCACCAACGCCTCGATTCTGCGGCGCGAGGGCGAACTCGGTGTGATCGCCGAGGGCGCGCTCGCCGACATACTGGTCGTCGACGGCAACCCGCTTGAAGACCTCGGCCTCTTCCAGGACCAAGGCGCGCACCTCTCGGTCATCATGCAAGGCGGTCAGTTCCACAAGAACCGGCTCTCGGTCTACGAGAGCCGGATGGCCGTCTAGGGGCGGGGAGGCGGCACAATGCGCGTGGCGACCGACATCGGCGGCACCTTTACCGACCTCGTCTACTACGACTTCGACGAGAAGACCGGCAAGGCCGGTGCGGTCCGGACCCGCAAGGCCGACACCACGCCGCCCCACTTCGAAGAGGGCGTCCTCGATTCCTTCCGCAAGGCGGGAATCGCCCCCGAGGCCTTCACTTTCTTCGCCCACGGCACCACCGTGGTCATCAACGCGCTGCTGGCGCGTCAGGGCGCGAAGACCGCACTGATCACGACCCGGGGGTTCCGCGACGTGCTC
>CAYUNL010000132.1:0-8045 GCA_964446055.1 uncultured Alphaproteobacteria bacterium
GAATCACGTCATGAATCTCAGTTCAACAAGAGTTCTTCAACAGCCTCAGCCAAAAGCGGACATTGTTGATTCGCTGCAGTGGTATCGGGTTAGCCCAAACCCTCTTCAGCCGTCGATCCCGAAACCTTCGACGATTTCGCGCCGGCAAGTACCGGAACGGGCTCGGGATCGATTGGTTCTTCCACGCCCTCGAGGACTGCTACGTAACCACCATCGTCGATCGCAGGAAGACACCGCCGTGGGGCCTCGAAGGCGGGTACGGGGGGCGTACCAACGACGTCGGGTTCCGTCGCCCGGACGGTAGCCGCGAGGTGATTCCGAGGGCAACTGGAGTCAAGATTCCCAAGGGCTCAACTCTCGAACTCGCCTGTGCTGGCGGCGGCGGCTATGGGCCGCCGGATGAACGCGAGCCCGGAGCCGTGCGCAAGGACGTGCTTGAAGGTTACATAACCGAGGCCCACGCTCGGGCCTACTACCCACACGCTCTCAAGCCCGACGCCCCTCTAGGCTCTTCTGGCGAATGACGGCCCGGTTCGTCGGGGGTGTCGGATTCTGTTAGGTTGGGGCATCTGACACGCGAACCGGGAGAGAAACGAGATGTGCGCCGCCACGCCCGAGTTGGACGGGCTCCGCCTCGCCATCATCACCAACCGGCTGGGCGCCGTCTGCTCCAAGATGGCCAACACACTTTATCGGACCGGTCGCTCGGGGGTCCTGAACACGGCGCGCGATTTTTCGTGCTGCATCATCACCCACGACCACCAGCTGCTCTCGGTCGTCGAGAGCCAGCCCATCCACATTCTCGCCGGGCCCGACGAGATGGCGCGCACGATGGTCGAGCTGCACAACGATGTGCGCCGCGGCGATGCCTATATCCACAACTCGCCCTACCACGGTTGCAGCCACGCCGCCGATCACACCATCATCGTGCCGATCGTCGATGACGAGGGCATCTACCGCTTCGCCGTCGAGGCCAAGGCGCATCAATCCGATTGCGGCAACAGCATCCCCACGACCGTCATGGCGACGGCGCGCGATGTCTACGAGGAGGGCGCACTGATCTTCCCCGCGACCCGCATCCAGCGCGACAATCGCGACATCGACGATATCCTGCGCATGTGCGAGCTGCGGATTCGGGCGCCGGAGCAATGGTACGGCGATTACCTGGCGATGCTCGGGGCGGCGCGCGTCGGCGAGCGCGAGCTCTTGGCGTTGGGCCGCGAGATCGGCTGGGACGCGCTCGAAGCCTACACTCGCGAATGGTTTGAGTACTCGGAGCGGCGCATGATCGAGGCGCTGGGCGACATGCCCAAGGGGACCCAGACGGTGCGCAACCGGCACGACGCCACCACCGGCTCGCCGCCCGATGGCGTCCCCGTCGAGGTGACGGTGTCCATCGACCCGGAGGCCGGGTACGCCGATATCGACCTCCGCAACAACCCCGATTCGATGCCCAACGGCCTCAACCTGAACGACGCCGCGGCGCGCACGGCGGCGCTCCTTGGGCTCTTCAATTCGATCGATCACACCGTTCCGGCGAATGCCGGAAGCTTCCGGCGGGTGCGGGTGCATCTGCGCGAGAACTGCTGCGTCGGCGTTACCCGCCACCCCACTAGCTGCTCCGCGGCGACCTGCAACCTGAGCGACCGGGTTATCAACGGCGTCCAGCGCGCGATCGCCGAGCTCGCCGATGGTTACGGCCTCGCCGAGGGCGGCCCGGTCCTGCCCCCAGGGTTCGGGGCGGTCTCGGGCACCGATCCGCATAGCGACGAATACTACGTGAACTTCGTCATGCTTGGCTTTGGCTGCGGACCGGGCGCGCCGACCGAAGACGCGTGGCTCAGCCTCGGCACCGTCGGGGTGGGCGGGATCATCCGCTACGATTCGATCGAGGTCGACGAACTGCGCTTCCCGATGTTCGTTTCCGAGCGGCGCTGCGTACCCGACAGCGAAGGCGCGGGACGCTTCTGCGGCGCACCTAACGTGCTGGTCGAGTTTGGGCCCACCCGGGCCGATATGCAGGTGGGCTTTTCAAGCGACGGCGTGATCAACCCGGCGCTCGGCGCTCGCGGCGGCGGTCCAGGCGCGCCGGCGCGGCAATACCGGCGCACCCGCAATGGTGAGCTCGTCGAACTCGATTCCTGGTCTCCGGTTCTCCTCCGCCCCGGCGAGACCGTCGTTTCCTATGCCGCCGGGGGCGGCGGCTACGGACCGCCGATGGAGCGCGCGCCCGAACGCGTCGTCAGCGATGTCCGCGAGGGCTGGATCTGCCGCGAGCGGGCGGAAGCCGTCTACGGCGTGGTGCTCGACGAAGACGGCACACCCGACACCGCCGCCACCGCGCGCCGCCGCGCGCCCGCCTAGCGCCGGCACGGGCATCGCCGCGTTTAAGCGGGGATGCCGATGGCGCCGATCCGGGTCCCTTCGCGCGCCGCCAGATGACTGCTTCGCCATACCACGTGGCCGGTTTCCGGCGCCGCGATTTCGCCGATCGTGTGCCCGAAAAGATCCCGGCATTCCATCAGGCGCTGGCCCCGCTGGACGAACTCGCACGGCTCGACGAGCGGCATCAGCATGGAATCGGCGGGCGCGGTCAGAAAGACATACTCGCCGAGCGCGATCCGGCCCCGGAGGGCGGGTAGCGGGCGCCCGCCGATCATGCCGAGCGTGCGCGCGGCGTCCAACACGCCGTTGACGTGGTAGAGCATGTGGCTCTCGCTGAAGCGTGCTTCGCTGCCCCCTTCGACCACCACCGACAACCGGCCGAGCTTTGCCGCCGCGGTGCAACAGCGGCCCCTCGCCTCCATGTAGCGCGGCTCCAGACCAAACACGAAGTCGGCGTCGAAGCCCCGCGCAATACGTTCGTTTTGTGCATCGAGGTCCGCGGCGCCGCTCTTTTGCCACACTGTGTAGCGCGAGAACTTCTCGTGCATGTCACCGCCGTGCAGATCGATCAGCGCCTCGGCGTCGCCCGACCAATCGAACAAGATCGCGTGCGCCAGCGCCTCGCTGAAGCTGCCGTCGCGATCGCCGGGATACTGCCAGTGGATGTCCACGCCATCGACCGGACACAAGATCTTCGCATGATCGTAGAGCGCCGGCAGATTGACCACGGGAATGATCGAGACGACGCCGCGCAAGTCCGCGGGGGTGAAGCTCTGGCCCAAGACGATGGCCGCTTGCAGGCTTGATAGTTCGTTGACGTGGACGCCGCCGGTGATGCACAGCCGCGGCCCCGGCGCCGAGCCCGTGACCTCGACATAGGGCCAACGATGACCCGCCAGCGCCGGGTGCTCGAACTCGATCAGACCGTGTTCGATGCCGGCCTCGGTCGCGCCGTGTTCGACGTGTTTTCGCATCATGCGCGACCTGCCGCCGGGCGCGCCGCGACGGGGGCGTCACCGAGCGCCGAACCGAGCGCGCCAAGCAACCGGTCGACGTCGCGCTCGTCGTTGTAGAGGTGCGGCGCCACGCGAATGGCATCGCCGCGCACGCTCACGTAAACCTGCTCGGCCGCCAAGCGCTCGGCCAAGCCCTCCGGCAATCCCGCCGGCGCGCGCAGCCCGATCATGTGCGCGAGGCGCAGCTCCGGTGGTGCCGAGACCAATCCCAGGGTCCGCGCCCGCTCGCCGATTGCGCGCGTCAGCGGCGCCACCGTGTCAGCGATCTCGGCGGCCCCCCAGTCCAGCATGTGCCGCAGCGCGGCAATGGCCATCGGGATCGATACGAAGTTGCCGCGTTCGCCGACATCGTATCGGCGCGCGCCGGGCTGGTAGTCGTCCCGATAATCGACCAGACCAGCGTAGTTCTGCGAATCGGCCCGGTTGACCCAATTGTGCTCGATCGGCTCGCCTTGGTGGTGCTTGGGCGCGGCATAGAGGAACGCCAAGCCGTAGGGTCCCAGCAGCCACTTGTAGGCGACATTGACCAGAAAATCGGGCTGGATCGCGGCCACGTCCAGTGGGTGCATGCCAAGGGACTGCGAGGAATCGATGACGAGCTGGGCGCCCACCGCCCGGCAGCGCTCGCTCACCCGCTCGAGGTCCACCAAGCCGCCGTCGGTCCAATGGCAGTGGGGCAGCGCCACCACCGCGCACCTCTCGTCGATGCGTGGCATGATCGCCGCCGTCCAATCGAAGTCGCCCGGGCGCGGCACGGTCACGATCGTAGCACCCGTGCGCTTGGCAACCTCGCGCCAGGGGTAGACGTGCGAGGGGAATTGCTCGGCCAGAAGCACGATCGACCAGCCGGCAGCCAAGCTCACGTTCGCCGCCGCCACCTCGATGCCATAACTTGCCGAGGGCACGATGGCGATGTCATCGGCGGTAGCGCCGATCAGCCCTGCGAACAGGCCCCGCAACGCCTCGACGTCTGCGAAGTACTGCTGGGGTCCGACTGTCCACGGCCTCCGCTTCCGCCGTAGGCCCTCAGTGCCCGCCTCTTCGACGGCGAGCATGTTGGGGGACATCGCGGCGCAGCGCAGGAACGTGACGTCTTCGGGCAGGTCGAACAGATGGCGTTGGCACGGGATCATGCTTGCCCCCGAGGTGCTCGCTCGGCCAAGGGTTCGATGGCGAGGCCACCCGAGGGAGTCGCTTGCGCCGCCGCGCCGGGATAGATCACGACGGTCGTGAACGAGGATTCGACGATCGCCGGCCCGGCGACCGACTCGCCCGCTTCCAGTCCCTCGAAGTGGCGAAGCGCGGCCTCGGCGTACCCCGAATCGGGAAAGAAGACGCGTCGCGTGGCCGCTAGCTCGCGAGGCTCGGAGCCGCGCACCAGTCCGCCGGCAACGCCGTCGCGGATACGACAACTCACCGTGGCGTTCCAGCCGACCACCTCGATCTCGGATTTCGGATCGCAAATCGCGAATACATCCTCGTGAACGCGGTGGAAGGCCTCGACCAGCGCCCTCACGTCCGCATCCGTCGAGAACCGCCGCCTCGGGAGTTGCACCTCGATCTCCCATACCTGGTGAGGATATCGCGCCTCGGCGGCAAGCTCGATTCGATGGGCGACCGAACCGCGGCCCGGGCCGGCTACGAAGGCCTCACAGTTTCGCTCTAGATCGTCGAGCGCCGCATTGACGCCGTCGCGGTCGAAGCGGCTGCTCTGGGTGAAGAAGGTTGCCTGATACTTGGACGTCAGCTCGGACATCAGCGCACCGGCGGCGCTGAGCGCGGCGCCGACCTGGGGGATGATAACCTGGTTGCAGCCCAGGCGGCGGGCGATCAGCACCGAGTTCAGCCCGGCCGCGCCGCCCCCGCCGATCAGGCATGCGGTGCTCGGATCGATGCCCTGGTTGACCGTAATGTCCTCGATCGCACGGACCATCGTCTCGGTGGCAAGGTCGACGACCGCAGCGGCGGCCTCCTCGCGCTCGATGCCCAGGGGCTTGGCGACCTTTTCCTCGATGGCCGCGGCGGCCCGCTTCTGGTCCAGCGACATGCGGCCGCCGAGAAAGTAATCGGCATCGAGATAGCCGAGCACGAGCGAGGCGTCGGTCAGCGTCGGCTCGGTCCCGCCGCTGCCGTAGCAGGCCGGCCCCGGGACCGCGCCCGCGCTCTGCGGCCCAACGTGCAGCATGCCGCCCGCATCGACCCAGGCGATCGAGCCGCCGCCGGCGCCGATGCTTTTTACGTCGACCGAGGGGAATCCGGTCATGTGGCCGCGGAAGGGCTCACCGATCCAGGTCTCACGGGTCCACGGGATGCGGCCCCGCCGCACGAGGCTAACATCGTAGGTGGTACCGCCGGTGTCGGCCACGATCGCGGTATCCATGTCGGCCTCGGTGCGCGCGAAGTGCCGGCCCGCGAGCGGTGCCATCGCCGGGCCCGAATTGATCGAGTGAATGGGCGTTCGGGCAACGTCGACGGCGTCCATGACCCCGCCTTGCGAGGTAACGCCCAGGACCCGCCCCTTGAAACCCGCTTCGCGCAAGCGCTCGGTGAGATTGGTCATGTAGGCGCCCATGAGCGGCTTGAGGGAGGCGTCGATGCAGCTCGACGATGCGCGCCGGTATTCCCTGAGGGCGGGGTTCAGTTGGTGCGAGAGCGTGAAGGGGACACCCCCAAGGTGCATGTCCAAGAGCTCGCCCACCCGGAGCTCGTGATCGGGGTTCACGACCGACCACAACAGACAGACCGCGACCGCCTCCACTTCCATCGCCCCGAGCCGGTCGATGATGTCGAGGACCGCGCGCTCGCTCAATTCTTCGCGCACCGAGCCCTCGGCCATGATGCGCCCCGGAACCTCGAAGGTGAGCGATCGCGGAACGTAGGGATCGGGATAGGGGATGGTGAAGTTGAAGGGCTCGGTACGGCCACCTTCGCGGAAAACCAGGATGTCGCCGTGGCCCTTGGTGGTCAGGAACGCCGTCTTGGCGGTGGCATGGGTGACTATTGCGTTGATCGCGCGGGTGGTGCCGTGGATGAAGAGATCGGCCTTGGCGAGGAGTGCCTCGCGGGTGATACCGACATCGGTGGCCGCCACCGTCAGGCCGTCGAGGACCCCGAGGATGGGATCCTCGGGTGTCGTCGGCGTCTTGTACATCCGCACCCAGCCCTCATCGCCTTCGACGACAAGGTCAGTGAACGTCCCTCCCGTGTCGACCGCGAAGCGCACGCTCGCCTCCTCCGCACCGGCAACTACCCCGCCGCCCCAGCGCCGGGCGCGCCGTCCGACACGTGAAAGGATCACAAGAACACCCAAGCGGCCGGCCACGTATCTTGCCGGAGGCGGCGCGCAATGTACATGGCTGCCGGCGGATCGCGGTTCCCGACATCGCCACCTATGACACCGTCTACAAGAAGCTGATCTCCATCGCCTCGCTCGCGGAGGTCTCTTCGAGCTTCGCCAGGGAGTGCATTAAGTACACAATGGCCTTACCCGTCGAGTATTCTGCCTGGCCGGGCCACCCGGGCGGCTGCGGCAAACGACGGAAGCGGGGTGACATTCATGGCGCAGGAGTCCTCGGCCACGAGGTGGGTGCTGGGAATCGACGTCGGGGGTACGTTCACCGACATCGTCGCGCTGGGGGATGGCGGCGAGATCGAGGCGACGAAGACGCCTTCGACGCGGGACCAGTCCGACGGCGTGATCAACGCCATCGCCAAACTCGCCCGAGGACTCGGTGCCGACACCCAGGGCTTCCTGGAGGCGACGTCGCTGGTCGTGCACGGCACCACCGTGGCGACCAACACGCTCCTCGAATACAGCGGCGCCGAGGTCGGCCTCATTACCACCGAGGGCTTCCGCGACGAGATCGAGTTTCGCCGATCGTACAAAGAGAGCACCTTCAATCCGCGGCTTCCCCCGCCTCACGCCATCGTGCCGCGGCGCCGCCGCATCGGGGTGCCCGAGCGGCTCGATCACGAGGGTGGGGTGGTCACGGCGCTTGATGAAGATGCCTGCCGCAAGGCAATCCGCACGCTCAAGGCCGACGGCGTCGAAGCGATCGCCGTATGTTTCTTGTTCAGCTTCGTCAATCCTGGCCACGAACGCCGCCTCGGCGCCTTGATCGCCGAGGAATTCCCGGCCGCCTTTTGCTCGCTCTCGTGCGAGGTGCTGCCCGAGATACGCGAGTTCGAACGGGTCAGCACCACCGTCGTCAACGCTTTCGTCGGGCCCGAGATCCAAAGCTATCTCGAGACCCTTGCCGCCCGGCTCGGCGAGTCGGGGTTCGCGGGCGAGCTTTACGTCATGCAGTCAAACGGCGGCGTCCAGAGCGTCGAGCAGAGCGGTCGTTTCGCGGTCAACAGCCTGCTGTCGGGTCCGGCGGGCGGCGTCACCGCCGGCGCCTTCGTCGGGGAACGCGCGGGATACCCCAACCTCATCACCGTCGACATGGGCGGCACCAGCTACGATGTCGCGGTCATCGAGAACCTTCAGCCCACCGTAACCACCGAGACCTGGATCGGACGCTACCGGGTGGCGGTGCCGATGCTCGATATTCACACCGTCGGTGCCGGCGGCGGCTCGATCGCCCGGATCGACGACGGCGGCGCGCTTCAGGTCGGGCCATCGAGCGCCGGCTCCGATCCTGG
>CAYUNL010000133.1:0-8038 GCA_964446055.1 uncultured Alphaproteobacteria bacterium
CGAAGCGCACGCCGCCGTCCGCCTCGACGAAGAGATGGGCCGCGGTGCCGGCTGCCCGGCCCGCGCGCACCGCGGCGATAAGCCACACCAGCCCCGGCTCCCAGGCGTTCTCGAGATCGGTTGCCGAGGGCGTGGGCTCGCCATCGGGATGGGAATGGTAGACGCCGACGATCGCCTCGTCGGACCCGCGGAGTTCGCGCTGCAGGTCGAGCTGTAGCGCGGGATCGATCTCGAAACGATCGCGGCGGCCGGCCGGCGCCAGGTTGGGGCTGGGTACCACCCGTCGCACCCGCCAGGCGCGCGCACCTTCGGCTGTGCCGACCAGCAAGCCACAGCATTCGGCTGGATAAGCGGACTCGGCGTGGTCGGCGACCGCTTTGAGCTGCGCGGGCTCGAAGGTGATCACTCGGTCCATTCGAGGTCGAAGCGGCCGAGCTCGGCGCCGCTCGCCAGATCGAGAACGATCACCCGCTGCGCGCCCTCGGGCAGGGCGACGACCAGGATCAGCTTATCGCCCTCGGCCACCGCCTCGATGACATCGGCCCCCTGGGGGAGGCCGATACGGCGGGCCCCAAAGCCGGCCGCCGAGACCGCGGGCGGCGCATCGGGCAACGCGCTTTGCTCGCTCGGCGCGGTCGCGCGCTCATAGATGGTGAGTCCGATCACCACCACCCCACCGACGATCAGCACGCCGAGGAAGATGACGAGGGCCTTGAGCGCGCGTACGCTTGAGTCCAGTCTCATGGCACCACATAAGCCAGAATCATCCAGCAATTCGAAATGGCCGAGGACAGTATCCACAACCTGGCGGCCGGCGCCGCGGACGCCGGCGCACGGCTCGACCGGTTCCTTGCCGATTCCGTCCCGCGGCTGAGCCGGACGCGCGCCCAGGCGCTGATCCGCGCCGGGCGGACGGCGGTCGGGGGATTGACGATAACGGACCCCTCGGTACGGGTCAAACCGGGGGCGCGCGTGCGCCTGTGCGTGCCGCCGCCGGCCGAGCCGCGGCCGCAGCCGCAGGCGATTCCGCTCTCGGTGGTCTACGAGGACGACGCGCTCATCGTCATCGACAAACCCGCCGGGCTGGTCGTCCACCCGGCGCCGGGCAATCCTGACCGGACGCTGGTCAACGCGCTATTGGCGCACTGCGCCGGTGGGCTGTCGGGGATCGGCGGGGTGCGGCGGCCCGGCATCGTTCATCGCCTGGACAAGGACACCAGCGGCCTGATGGTGGCGGCCAAGTCGGACGCCGCGCACCAGGCGCTGGTACGCGATTTCGCGGCCCGGCGGATCGAGCGCGCCTACCGCGCGGTGGTGTGGGGGGCGCCGACGCCGCGGCGCGGCGAGATCGCCGGCAACATCGGCCGCCACCCGGGCAACCGCAAGAAGCTGGCGGTCGTTGCCCGGGGCGGGAAGCCGGCGCTCACCCGCTATCGCGTGCTGCGCGAGTTGGCGGCAGAGGCAAGCGTGATCGAGTGCCGGCTGGCGACCGGCCGCACCCACCAAATCCGCGTGCATATGGCCCACATCGGGCACCCCATCGTGGGCGATCCGCTTTATGGGCGCGGCCATCAGCGCGCGGTGCCCGCGACCGCGGCGGCACGCCGGCTCGGCCGCCAAGCGCTGCACGCCTGGCGCCTGGGCTTCCGCCATCCCGAAAGCGGCGAGAGGTTGCAATTCGCGAGCGAGCTACCATCTGAGATGGCAGCCTTGATCGATTCCCTGGATATGCGGTGAAGGGTTGCCGCGATGCTTTGACAGCGTCGCCGCCAAGCACTAAGAACGGGTTGCGCACCCCGCAAGCGACGGTACGGCCCGATGCCCGATGACAAACCCTCGACGACGAGCGCGGCGCGCATTCCGGCGCTCTCACCCGAGGTCAGCCTGTCGCGCTACCTGCAGGAGATACGCAGGTTCCCGATGCTGGAGCCCGACGAGGAGTTCATGCTGGCGAAGCGCTGGCGTGAGCACGACGATACCGAAGCCGCAGGGCGGCTGGTCACCAGCCATCTGAGGCTGGTGGCGAAAATCGCGATGGGCTATCGCGGATACGGGCTGCCGGTCGGCGATCTTATCGCCGAGGGCAACGTCGGCATCATGCAGGCGGTGAAGCGCTTCGATCCCGACCGCGGGTTCCGCCTGGCGACATACGCCATGTGGTGGATACGGGCGGCCATTCAGGAATACATCTTGCGCTCGTGGTCGCTGGTGAAGATCGGCACCACCGCCGCTCAGAAGAAGCTGTTCTTCAACCTGCGCCGGCTCAAGGGCCAGATCCAGGCCATCGAGGAGGGCGATTTGACGCCCGATCATGTCGAACAGATCTCGACCAAGCTCGGCGTCTCGGAGACCGAGGTGGTGAGCATGAATCGCCGCATGGCGGGTGGCGATCAGTCGCTCAACGCGCCGCTGCGCGAAGACGGCGACGGCGAGTGGATCGACTGGCTGGTCGAGGACAGCCCCGATCAGGGGGTGGTGTACGAAGAGGCCGAGGAGATGGGGCGTCGCCGCGCCCTCTTGCACGACGCGATGGAGGGGCTCAACGAGCGCGAGCGCCATATCCTCAACGAGCGACGACTGAGCGAGGAACCTTCGACGCTGGAGCAGCTGAGCGTGGTCTACGGCATCAGCCGCGAGCGGGTGCGCCAGATCGAGGTGCGCGCGTTCGAGAAGCTGCAAAAGGCGATGCGCAACGCCGCGTTGGAGCAGCAGCTCACCTCATAGCGGCCTGGCGCGGCCGCCTGCGGCGGCGCGGTGCGCGCTCGCCGCCCCGGGGCTCCCAGGTGAACGTCCGCAGCGCCACCAGCGTCGCGCCCAGCCCCCAGGCGACCATGACCGCAAGGTGCGAAAGGATGGCGTACTCACCGGGACCGGCGCTCCACTGAAAGCCCGAGCCCGATAGCGTCGGGTTGAAGGCGCCGGAGAAGGCGACCGCGAAGTGCTTGAGCGGAAAGATATCGCCCAGCACCTCGAGCCACGCCGGCATATCCTCGAACGGCGCGATGAATACGTTGGAGACGAAGGCGAGGGGCAACAAGGTCGCGTTGGTCACCGCCGGCGTCGCATCGCCGTTGGGTACGATGGCCGCGACCATCAGCCCCAGGGCCGAGAGCGCCGCGACGCCGGCGATGAAGGTGACGATGGCAGCCAAGGCGGTGCGCCCGAATATCTCGACCCCGAAGAAGGCGACGCCCGCCGCCTTCGTAGCTGCGCAGGTTGCGCAGGAACTCGATGCCGTTCATGACCGGCATGTTCCAATCCAGAAGGATCGCATCGGGCATCTGACGCTCGCACGCAGTCAACGCCTCCTGCCCGTCGGCTGCTTCCATGATGTCGAACTGAAAGCCTTGGAGGATCTGTCGAGCGACGGTCCTGATGACCTTCGAATCATCGACGACGAGACACGATTTCATGGCCGTCCTTTCGTCTTTGCTGTCGCTGGCGCCGAACCGCTCAGGCGGCGATGGCGCGGTCGAAATCGAGCAGCCGCTCGACATCGAGAGCGACAAGGAGTTAGCCGTCGAGGCGGTAGACACCCTGGGCGACGTCGCGCCACCTCGAATTCAGGGTGACCGGCGTTTACTCGTAACACTCCCGTGGCAGCGCCATGACCTCGCCGATGGTATCGATTACCAGGCTGTAGAACTCCGCTCCCTGCTCGACGACGATGTACATGCCGTCGCCGTCTTCGCGCGGCGGCAGGTCGAGCGCGCGGCGCACGTCGATCGCGGTGACGATGCGGCCACGCAGGTTCATCGCCCCGGCGACCTGGCGCGGCGCGAGCGGAATCGGTGTCACCTTCTGCGGCGCCAGCACGTCGTGGACCGATGAGCCGCTGATGCCGAACAGCTGGTCCGCGACCATCATGGTCACGAACTGGGCGCTCTCGCCCACCGCGCCTGTCGAATCAGGCTTCTCTGTGTGGTTGCTCATGCCGGGTCTCCGGTTGCCGTGGTGTCGAGGGTTTGCGAGAGGCTGTGCAAGAGCGCCTGGCGGTCCATCTTGGCGACGTAGTCGACAAAGCCGGCGTCGCGGCCACGGCCTATGTCCGATGACGAGGTGTGTGAGCTTAGTGCGACCATCGGCGTATCCTTCCAGCGCGCATCCTCGCGCACCGCCTGGACGAACTCGAAGCCGTTCATACCCGGCATTTCGATATCGCTGACGATGACGTCGAAGTCGGCGCCGTCCTCGCGCATCCGGAGCGCCGCGTCGGCGTCATCGGCGGTGGTCACCTGATAGCCGGCGGTCGCCAGGAGCGGCCGCATGAGCTCGCGGAAGAAGGAACTGTCGTCGACCAGCAGCACCCGCCGGACCCCGTTGTCGCCGGCGGTCGTGTCCGGGGAGCCAAACCAGTCGGCAAAGGCCCGGGTCAGGTACGCGGTAGTGTCGAGAATCTCGGTGGCCCGTCCAGCGACGACGGCGCTGCCGATCGCGCCGTCGTGGATGGCGGCAATCTCGATGTCGAGCACGTCCTCGACGATATCGACGATCTCATCCACCAGCAGTCCCATGGTTCGCTCGCGATCGGCGAAGACGAGGATGGGCTGGCGCCCCTCGGCCTTCATCTCGAACGAGGCATCGACCGGAATCAGCGGCATCAATTTGCCGCGGTACTGCACGACGTTCATTCCGTTCGACTGCTCGACCTGCGCCACATCGATCTCTTCGAGCCGGGCCACGAGCGAAAGCGGCACCGCCCGCTGGGTGTCGCCACCGGCGCGGAAGACCAGCAGCGCGGTCTTCCGCGAGTCCTCGGCCGATTCGGCCGCTTCCTCCTCGTCGGCGGTTTCGGCCACGAGCGCCCGTTCCCCGACGCTCGCGGCGATGCCGTTGGGGTCTAGGATCATTATGACGCTGCCATCGCCCAGAATGGTGTTGCCCGAGTAGGTGCTGATATCCCTGAGCATTGGGGCAACCGGCTTGACCACGATCTCCTCGGTATCGAACACCTTGTCGACGACGATTCCGAAGGTGTTGGCGCCAACTTGGCTGACCACGATGAACACATCGTGGGGCGGCTCTTCCTCGGCGATTTCGTCGGGCTTCATGCCCAGGATGTCACGCAGGTAGATCAGGGGCAGCAGGCGGTTGCGCAGTCTCAAGACCGGCGCGTCGCTGATGCTCTCGATCTTGTTGTCCGAATCGCGCGACACGCCCACCAGCTCGACGACGCCGATCTGCGGGATAGCGAAGCGCTCGCCGCCACATTCGACGATTAGCGCCGAGACGATCGCAAGCGTCAGCGGAATCTTGATGGTGAACTGGGTGCCCTTGGACTCATGCGATGTCACCTCGACCGTCCCGCCGATCTTCTCGATGTTCGAACGCACGACGTCCATGCCGACGCCGCGGCCCGAGACGCTTGTCACCTTCTCGGCCGTCGACAGGCCGGGACGGAAGATGAGCTGCAGGACGCGCTGCTCGGACATCGCCTCGATCTCGGCCTGCGTCACCAGACCGTTGGCGATAGCTTTTTCTTTGATCTTCTCGACCGGAAGTCCCTGCCCATCGTCGGAGACCTGGATGATGATGTGGCCGCCTTCGTGGAAGGCGTTGAGTACGATCTTGCCGGTTTCGGGCTTGCCCGAGTCCAGCCGCGCCTCGCGCGTTTCGATCCCGTGGTCGCCCGAGTTGCGGACCATGTGGGTCAGTGGGTCCTTGATCAGCTCGAGGACTTGGCGGTCGAGCTCGGTATCGGCGCCCTTCATCTGCAGATCGATCTTCTTGTCGAGCTCCTTGGCCAGGTCGCGCACGATGCGCGGCAACTTGGACCAGGCGTTACCGATTGGCTGCATGCGCGTCTGCATGACGCCTTCTTGGAGGTCGGTGGTGACGTGGCTCAAGCGCTGCAGCGGGACCATGAATTCGCTGTCGTTTAGCCCGCGCACCATCTGCATTAGCTGGTTACGGGTCAGGACCAACTCGCTGACCATGTTCATGAGGTCTTCGAGCACCTCCACCTGGACCCGGATCGTCTGGCGTGCGATCGAGGAATCGCCGCCCGCCGCGGCGTCGGGTTTGGTCTCGGCAGGACCGGCCGGCGCCGCTCCGCCGGCGGCGGGGGCGAGCGTGGCCGCGGTGCCGTTTCCCTTCGCGGCCGGCGATGCCGGTGCGGCTTCCTCGGCCGCCTCGTCGGTTTCGTCTCGCGCCGCGTCCAGCACTGCATTCCCCTGGTCCTCGGTCTCGGGGACAACGGCTTCCCCGGCCTCCGCCGCGGTGCCGGGCTCGGCGGGCGGGACCACGATCTTGTCGAAGTCGACGACACCCGCCTCGCCGCCACTCTTCGCGTCGCTCTCGGCCATCGCGTTGAGCCGGTCCACCAGGTCGGAATCGTCACCCTCGGGCTCGGCCTCCGTGGTCTCCACCAGTTCCTTGATACGGTCGAGCGATTCGAGGATCAGGGACACTGTCTCTTGATCGGCCTTCAACTCGCCGTCGCGCACCTTGCCGAGGACGTTTTCGCCGGCGTGCGCCACTTTCTCGAGTCGCGGCAGGCCAAGAAACCCGCACGTCCCCTTGATGGTGTGCACGAGGCGGAAGATGTTGGCCAGGAGCTCGGGGCTGTCGGGGTTCCGCTCCAGCTCCACCAACTCGACATCCAAGACCGCGATGCTTTCATTGGTCTCGGTAAGGAATTCGTTGAGAAGATCGTCCATGGCGGTTCGTTTCCACTCCGGCCGGGGGTCGGGTCGGCCGCTCGCAGGGGGCGAGCCGCGCGCCGTCGTCGTGACGTGCGACAATCGGGGATAAAGCCTAAGAAACAGGGAACGGTCGGCGTAAAGATACGATGAAGTCGGCGATCCCCGCCCTAGTCAGAGGGCGGAGCGCCGGCGATGGCCGTGCTCAGCCCGATCCGGTCGGCGTCCTCTGAAACCTCAATGCTGCCGCCCAGCCGCTCGGCCAGCCTGGCCGCAAGGTAGGGCTGGGCGATACGCGGCTCGATCACCGCGCCTGGGGCGTCTGCGCCCAACGCCGCGACCACGTCTTCGTCCATGGCCGCGCGTTCGCCGGCGGCTGAAACCGCAATCTCCAGCGATTCCCCGGCCTCGCCCAAAGCCACCGTCACGATGCCACCGCGCGGCAGCGTGCCCGCCGCCAGGAGGACCATATTGAGCGCGAGCTTGCCAACCTCGATCGCCACAAGCATTGAAGGGTCGGGGTGCTCCGGCCACTCGAGCCGTACCCGCCCCTGTTCATACAGCGCACCGGCGATACGCCGTAGCTCGTTCACTTCGATATCGCCGCCAAGCCCCGAGGCGGCGCCGAACGCCAACCGGTAGAACTCGATTCGATGCGCCGCCTCGCCCGCACTCATCGCCATCAGGTCGAGCGCTTGGCGCCGCATCTCGGGGTCGGTTTCTTCGTACAAGAGCTCGACACCGTTGCTGACTGCGCCGATGGGACCGATGAGATCGTGACACAATCGCGAGCACAAGAGCGCCGCCAGCCTGATCTCCTCCATCGCCTGCTCCCCCGCTTCAGCGCCAGTCCGCGCGGCCAGCTTGCCCCCGACCCCGGGCCGAGCTACATCACCGACATAGCACCACAGCCGCACACACCCTGCAATGACCGCCAGCCTGTTCGTCCCCGGCACGCTCGTCCGCCACCCGACCCAGCCCGAATGGGGCGTCGGCCAGGTGCAGTCTGCCATCGGCAGCCGCGTGACCGTCAATTTCGAGCATGCCGGCAAACAGCTGATCAACGCCGAGCGCGTGCATCTAATGCTCGCCGACGGTGAGGGCGGACCGCAGGGCTAGTCGGCGCGGCGACCGCGAAAACGGTTTTACAACATTTGTCGCTTCTGCGAGATTCGCGACCCAAAAGGAAGCCGGGATGCCCAGGGCCGGAGCCAAACCACAGACAATGCGCGCTCCCGGCGCCGGCCGGGGCAAGGCCCGCGGCCATCCCAAGGGCCGCCAGGTCGAGCCCGCGGCGCTGGTGGAGATCGAGGCGCTGCTGGGCGATGCGCCGCGCCGGCGCGAGTACCTGATCGAGTATCTGCACCGCATCCAGGACCGCTACAACTTCATCTCGG
>CAYUNL010000134.1:0-7151 GCA_964446055.1 uncultured Alphaproteobacteria bacterium
GCTACTACGGATGCCTGATCACGCGGCCAGCCAAGGTCACTGGCGATGCCCACGCCGAGTATCCGACCAAGATGGACGACCTCATGCGCGGTCTCGGCGCCGAGCCCATCGAATGGTCGTCCAAGACCGCTTGTTGTGGCAATAGCTTGAGTCTAACCCGGCCCGAAATCGCACACGATCTGAGCGCCAAGATCATTCGCGAGGCGCGCGATTGCGGCGCCGACGCCGTCGTCACCATGTGCCCGATGTGCCACTTCAACCTCGACGCCCGCCAGCCCGACATCGGGCTCGAAGAGGAGACGCCGATCCTGCACGCCACGCAGCTGATGCTGCTGGCCTTCGGCGAGAGCGCGAAGGCCGCGCAGCTTGCAAAGAACATGGTCGATCCGACGACGCTCTTGAAGCAAAGAGGAATCATCGGGCGCTAGCCCGAATCATCCGCAGATGGATGCGGTCCGGCGCCTGGTTCGCCGGCTGAGTGACCCGCCCGCATTCCCGGAACGAGGACGCTTGTGCGCAGCGGCGAGCCGTGCCTATGTTCCCGGCAAAGAGGGAGGTCAGCCATGCAGCTTAGTCGGGACGAGCTGATTCGTGCCTACACCATCATGAGCACCATCCGCGCCTTCGAGGAGAAGGTGCGCACCGAGTTCGCGAGCGGCGAGCTCCCCGGCTTCGTGCACCTTTATATCGGCGAGGAAGCCTCGGCGGCCGGCGTTTGCATGCAGCTCGGGGACAAGGACGTGATCGCTTCGACCCACCGCGGGCACGGCCATTGCATCGCCAAGGGCGTCGACGTGAAGGCCATGGTGCGCGAGCTCTATGCACGCGAAGGCGGGCTGTGCAACGCCAAGGGCGGCTCGATGCACCTGGCCGATCTCGATCGCGGCATGATCGGCGCCAATGGCATCGTCGGCGGCGGAGCGCCGCATGTCTGCGGGGCCGCACTGACCGCCAAGACGCTGGGCACCGGCGGCGTGGGCTTGGGCTTCATCGGCGACGGCGCGTCGAACCAGGGGGTGGTCGCCGAGTCGATGAACCTTGCCTCGGTATGGCAGCTGCCGGCAATCTTCGTCATCGAGGACAACGGCTACGGCGAAGCCATGGCCAGCGGCTGGGCGACCGGCGGCGGTTTCATGGAGCGGGCCGAGGGTTTCGGCATGCCGGGGCACCAGGTCGACGGGTTCGATTTCTTCGCCGTCCACGAGACGGCGCGCGAGGCGATCGAGCGCGCGCGTGGGGGCGGCGGGCCGAGCCTGATCCACGTCAAATTCAAGCGTTTCATGGGCCACTATGAGGGCGATGCGCAATTGTATCGTCCCGAGGGCGAAGTCGAGCGTCTGTTCGAGACCAGCGACCCCCTAAAGCTCTTCCGCGATCGGGTTACCGAGGCGGGGCTGCTGGAGGCGCAGGAATTCGACGACGTCGACGGCCGCGCCGCCGGCCTCATCGAAGAAGCGGTGAGCGAGGCGAAGGCAGCGCCGCCGCCCAAAATCGAAACGCTTCTCACCGACGTTTACGTCTCGTACTAGGGAGCAATCGGATGACCCAAAAAACGTTCCGCCAGGCGGTCAGCGAAGCGCTCGCCGGCGAGATGCGGCGGGACCCAACGGTGGTCCTGATTGGCGAGGATATCAGCGGCGGCAAAGGCACCGAGGGCGATGACGATGCCTGGGGCGGCCCCTGGGGAACCAGCAAGGGTTTTCTGGCGGAGTTCGGTCCCGACCGCGTGCTCGATGCGCCGATCAGCGAAAGCGCCTTCATCGGCGCCGCCGCGGCCGCCGCGGCGACCGGCTTGAGGCCCGTCGCCGAGTTGAGTTTCGTCGATTTCATGGGCGTGTGCTTCGACCAGATCTTCAATCAGGCGGCCAAGTTCCGCTACATGTTCGGCGGCAAGGCAAAGACCCCGTTGGTCATCACCACCACCTACGGCACCGGCTTCAGCGCGGCGAGCCACCACAGCCAGAGCCTGTACCCGATCTTCACCCACATCCCCGGGCTCAAGGTCGCGATCCCGTCCTCGGCCTATGAGGCCAAGGGTCTGCTGATCGAGGCGATCCGCGACGACGACCCGGTGGTGTTCTTTCAGCACAAGGCGATGTTCGACGACGAAGAGGAGGTCCCCGACGAGGCTTACACGCTGCCTTTCGGCGAGGCCAACCTTACCCGCGAAGGCGACGACGTGACCGTGGTCGCCATCGGCCGCATGGTGCAGGTGGCCAACGAGGTAGCCGACAAGCTCGAAACCGATGGCATCGGCTGCACCGTGGTCGACCCGCGCACCACCTCGCCAATGGACCTCGACACGATCGTGGAGAGCGTCGAGGAAACCGGGCGCCTGGTGATCCTGGACGAGGCCTCGCCGCGCTGCAACCTGGCGACCGACATCTCGGCGCAGGTCAGCCGCGACGCCTTCGGCGCGCTCAAGGCGCCGATCCAGATGGTCAGCCCGCCACACGTCCCGGTCCCCTTCGCGCCGGTTCTGGAGAAGGCCTACACACCCGACGCCGATCAACTCGAGGCCGCGGTGCGCGACACCGCCGCATATACGCAATGACGCGCGGCCGCCGGCGGTGCGGAGGAGAGAGCAATGCCGAATGATCCAAGCACCGAGGACCTCGAGGCGCTGCGCGCCTTCGATACGCCGACCATCTGCAACGCGCTCGAACCGCTGGTGCCCGAGCGTCATGGGTTCGGCTACACCTCGAAGCCGCTGGTGTGCCCGCGGCCCGAGCTTCCGCCGATCGTCGGCTACGCGCGCACGGCGACGATTCGCGCGCTCCATCCCACCGAGCGCGATGCCGAGGCGGCGCTAGAGGCGCGACTCGCCTACTACCGCCACATGGCCGAGACGCCCCATCCCACCATCACCGTGATCCAGGACCTCGACCCCAGCCCCGGCTACGGCGCCTGGTGGGGCGAGGTGCACACCAACGTTCACAAGGGGCTGGGCTCGCAGGGCGTGATCACCGACGGCTCGATCCGCGACATCGACGTCTGCGCCGAGGGCTTCCAGATGCTGGCCGGGTCGATCGGGCCGAGCCACGCTTTCGTTCACTGCGTCGACTGGGCGATTACCGTGACCGTGGCCGGCATGGTCGTACGCCCGGGCGACATCGTCCACGCCGACCGTCACGGCGCGGTCGTGGTCCCGCCGGAGATGGTGCGCGAGATCCCGGCGACGGTGGAGCGCCAGGCGGCCGCCGAGGCGGTGCTGATTGGGGCGAGCCAGAAGCCCGGATTCAAGTACGAGATCCTGGCCGATATCCTGGGCGGCGGCGGCGGCGACCACTAGGCTGGCGGCGGCGCGTTCGGAGTAAGGTCTGTGCCGCCGGCCGGAGGGCTAGCCCAGCGTCATGGCCAAGACTGGCTCGACTGCCGATCGCCGGGATTCGCGCGACTCCAGACGTTCTATCCAGTTCGCCGTTCGAGGAAGTTCTTGAAGTGAGATTCGCGCCGGTTTGCGGAACATGAAGGTGCTGGCCACGGCAAAATCGGCCACGCTTAGGTTGCCGGCGACCCATTCCCTGTCGGCCAGGTTGGCTTCGAGGACCTGGAGGAATTGGTGGGTGTCTTTCAGGCCCGCGGCGGCGGCATCCTCGTCGGCCTCGCCCATGCCGAAATGCTGTTTGACGACCCGCTCGAAGGCTACTTTCTGCATCGCCGGGCCAAGGTGGATCGCCTGCCAGTACGACCACTGATCCACGATGGCGCGTGCCTTCGGATCTTCGGGGTAGAGTCCGTGCTCGGGTTCGATGCTGCAAAGATACGCGTTGATGGCGCGCGATTCCCACAGCACCAAATCATCATCGACCATGACCGGAACTTTCGCGTTGGCGTTCAAGATCAGGAATGCATCGGTCTTGTTTTCGCCTGCGCTGAAATTCACTTCGATTGCGTCGAGATTTATTCCCAACTCGTTGGCAACGGCGCGAACCCGTAGGCAGTTTGGCGAGAGGTTGGCGTTGTAGAGTTTCACGGTTTCCTGCTCCCCGATCTCTGGGTCCACCCCTAGTTCGCCCAGGCGTACCTGATTCGCTACGCTTCGGCACCCGCCACTGAAGCGATCGCAACGAGCGCTCTGTCTTGAGCGCCCAGCCTGGCGGTGACAGACTGAAGCGAGCAAGGAAGCCGTGCGCGGCAGGAGACTGGAAGCGAGAATGACCGACGACAAGACAGAGCGCAGGCCAACTCTCGTGCCTGAAACCATGGCCGCGCAGGCGTTGGGGCGAATCGATGAGGTGACGCGGGCACTGGTGCCGCCCGTGCATTTGTCCACGACCTACGAGCGGGACCCGGACGGGGGCTACAGCTCGGGTCGCGGCTATACGCGCCCTCACAACCCAACCTACGACGAGCCCGAAGATCTCCTTGCGACCCTGGAGGGCGGGAGCGATTGCCTACTTTTTGCCTCCGGCATGGCGGCGGCAACCGCGGTGTTTTTGTCGTTGCTGCCGGGCGATCACGTCGTTGCTTCGCGGGTCATGTACTGGGCTTTGCGCAAATGGTTGATCGATTACGCGATGTCATGGGGCCTCGATGTCGAATTCGTGGACACCTGTAATGTGAATGCGTTGGCCGCGGCGATGCGGCCGGGGAAGACGCGGCTGGTCTGGCTCGAAACTCCGGCAAACCCGACCTGGGATATCACCGATATCGCGGCGGCCGCGGAAATCGCCCACGCCGCGCGCGCCCGCCTCGCGGTCGACAGCACAGTGGCGACGCCGGTGCTGGCACGACCGCTCGAGCTCGGCGCCGACTTGGTGGTGCATTCGGCCAGCAAGTACCTGAACGGCCACAGCGACGTGCTGGCGGGCGCGGTTGTGTGCGCAGAACAGGATTCGTTCTGGCAGCGAATCCGCGGCTGGCGGCGCGACGCCGGTGCTGTGCTGGGTCCGTTCGAGGCATGGTTGCTGCTGCGGGGAATGCGCACATTGTTCGTGCGGGTTCAACGATGCTCGGAAAACGCTCTCGCCCTGGCCCGTCATTTTGAGGGGCATCGTCGTATCTCCAAGGTGCTGTACCCCGGGCTGCCCACTCATCCTGGCCACGCGGTTGCGGCGCGGCAAATGACTGGTGGCTTCGGGGGCATGCTTTCAATTCGCCACCAGGACGGCGAAGCCGCGACGGTGGCCACGGCGGCAGCGGTCGCGGTGTTCAAGCGGGCGACCTCACTCGGCGGCGTCGAGAGCCTGATCGAGCACCGCGCCAGCATCGAGGGACCCTCGACACCGGTTCCCCCCGACCTGCTGCGCCTGTCCATCGGGCTCGAGAGTCCCGAGGATCTGATCGCCGATCTGGAACAGGCGCTGGAACGCTCGGTTGGGGCCGAACCCGCGCCTGTCGAAGAGGTCACGCGGCGGGAAGTCGACCTCGAGACGAAAGATGAGCCCTTGGATGAGGGCTCGGCCCGCATCAAAGGGATTCTAGAGGAGCAAATTCGACCGCTATTGGCAGACCGGGGCGGCGATCTGATCTTTGAAGACTTCAGGCAAGGCATCGTGAAGCTCCGAGTGGCCGGATCACCGGGCGCATCGATCCCCATCAAGGACAATATCGCGAACCTGATCCGCCGCTACGTGCCCGAGGTCGTGGACGTCCAGCTCGTGACCACGCTCAGCGAGCCTGGCGGCGCTCCACCCGGGGAAGCCAGCGCCTCGCCGCCCACGAGCGTGCAAGGCGTACTGGACGAACAGATCAACCCCGCCGTAAGCGGTCACGGCGGTTTCATTAGGCTGATAGAGGTCGAGGACGATATCGCCTACGTCCAGTTCGAGGGCGGCTGCCAAGGATGCGCCATGGCAAACGTGACCTTGAGACAAGGCGTCGAAGTGATGATCAAGGAGCAGATTCCGAAGATTGTTGCGGTGGTGGACGTGACCGACCATGCCAGCGGAACCAACCCCTACTTCATGACCAAGAAAGGCCCCGCCTAGCCCTGCTCGCGGTGGTTCCACGGCCCCTCGGACAATCGCCGGAGAGTCCGCTTTCGGACCCTTAGCGGACAACCAGTGTGAGCGCGCCTAGGGTCCGTTTGTGACCCTTAGCCGACAATTGCGCGACGCAGGGCTGGGCGCGCTCACCGGTCCCAAATCTACTCCGACCGCAGATCGTCAGTGATTCCGACCCGAGGGATTCAGTGGGGAGATAGTCTCTCTTGCTCGACCGCCAGCGGGCTCTCTCCCCACGGGTCGTTTTCAACTAAGTCAGCCATGACCTCGTAGGAAGTCGCGTTGGCCTCCATCTCCCCTCTTACCGATGAGTTGTTTTCGCCCACGCCCCGCAAATACGCGGCTGAGTTCCGCAAGAACATCGCCGCCATCTCAGCGTTCGTCGCCATTTGATCGCACTCCGCAAAGCAAGTGAGGCCGCCCATCGAGCGGGACTCAGTAAACCAGCTCGTCCTCGCCGCCACCCTGGGCAATCACGATCTCGCCTGAGGCGGCTAGTTCTTTCGCCTTGTTGATTATCAGTGTCTGCGCCTCATCGACCTCGCTCAAACGTACCGGACCCATCGCCTCCATGTCCTCGCGCAAGATCTTGCCGGCGCGCTCTGACATGTTGCCGAAGAAGAGATCGCGCAGGTTCTCAGTGGCTCCCTTCAACCCTAGCGCAAGCGCTCCCTTCTCAACGCCGCGCAAAAGTGTCTGCACGCTCGTGGGATCGAGGTTGGTCAAGTCCTCGAACGTGAACATCTTGGCCTTGATGCGCTCGGCCGCGTCGCGGTTCCGATCCTCGAGCCCAGCCATGAATTTGCTTTCCGTCGAGCGGTCAAAGCCGTTGAAGATCTCGGCCATCAGCTCGTGTGGATCGACCTGCGAGGAGCGCGAGATGGTAGTCATGAACTCGCCGCGCAACGTCGTCTCGATGCCGTCCAGGACCTCCTTCTGCACCGGCTCTAGCTGCAACAAGCGCACCATCGTTTCCAAGGCAAAATCCTCTGGCAGAACCGCGAGGACCTGGGCCGCATGCTCAGGTGGCAACTTAGACAAGATAACCGCCGCGGTTTGCGGATATTCGTTCTTGAGAAAATTGGCGAGCACACCTTCGTTCACGTTGCCGAGCTTGTCCCACATCGTGCGCCCAGCAGGACCTCTGATATCCTCCATGATCTCATTGACCCGATCCTTGTCCATACCCTTCATCAGCAAGCG
>CAYUNL010000134.1:7161-7670 GCA_964446055.1 uncultured Alphaproteobacteria bacterium
AACGTACCCGCTAGTGCGCCTGGGCTCGAAATCATCGAGACGAACTCCAGAATCAGGGCCTCCATCAAATCGGAATCCACGTGGCCGAGATTCACCATCGCTTGGGTGATCTCACGGATTTCGTCATCGTCCATCTGGGCGAACAACTTGCTTGCCCGCTCCTCGCCCATGGTGAGCACCATGATCGCCGCTTTCTTCGGGCCGGTTAAGGAGCTGGGATCGGCGTCTGGCATCCATCTCTCCACATATGGCGTCGAGGGCTATATCGCCCTGCACATCTTGTACCTGCAAGATACCGAGCGAGACTATTCGGGTATTCCCGAGGACCTGCACGTGTTAGCTGCTATGCATTGGCTGCATGACGAGAGACGATCGCGACGACCGAAGGCCACGCCTGCCTTGGCTGCCACTTCATTCCGGGAATGGGCGCCTAATAGGGCGCGCGCGTTAATGATGGGCGCACATGACTGTGTTCAGGGGCGCTACCTTGTTGTCTCTAGCGCAAGATG
>CAYUNL010000134.1:7680-7980 GCA_964446055.1 uncultured Alphaproteobacteria bacterium
GTCAAGGATGTCCTGCTGCTGGGCCAGGCGCCGGGCTACTACCTCGATATGTTCGTCGGTGTCGTGATCGTGGTCGCCGTGGTCTTCAACATGTGGGCCGCCAAGCGCTACTGAACAGCCGCTCGACCGCTGGTTCGGCACCTTCCACGACGGCTCCCCGGAAGCACATGCGCGCATGAATGCAAAGTGGAGCGAGATGCGGACCTAGACTGAGGCAGCGTGTGGCATCGCGCAGATCTGATGAGCGCTTGTGGCTGAGGCTGTTGAAGAACTCTTGTTGAACTGAGATTCATGACGTGA
>CAYUNL010000135.1:0-7961 GCA_964446055.1 uncultured Alphaproteobacteria bacterium
TAACGCGCCAGCGGCTACCCCGGGGACGAGAAGGATGAGCCCGCCCAACAACGATGCCCAGAACATGTAGGGGATGAAGGGAACCCCGCCCTCGGCGGCCAGGCGGTTGAGCGAGAGGATGAACCCCGAGCCGACGCCGTTGATGGCCAGCATGACGAAGGGCCAGGCGCGCGCGCCCATGGCGTGGCGGGCGGGCGGAGAGGCGTTGCCGGATGAGGACATGGCGGTGCGGGAGTCTTTCCGACGGGCCGACGCCGGGCGCAGCCGCGCGCGGATGGCAGCCTCTCAACCCGGCCATTGTACGACGCCTCACAGCGCCCAGGGCAAACCTGTATGCTGGGCGGTCATGAAGATACTGGGCTACAGCGACCAGATAAGTGTGGCGCCATCGCAGACGATCAACTTCATGGTCAGCTGCGAGGGGCCGAAATCCTATCAGGCTGACGTCGTCCGCGTTATCTGCGGCGACGAGAATCCCGAAGGGCCGGGATACCAGGAAAAGCTGATCAGGACCTCTGTGAGCCGCCGCTACAAGGGACGCAAGCAGGCGATCAACGCGGGTTCCTATGCGGTGGTGCCAGCCGGCCCACCGTTCGAGCGCCTGTCGAGCTTCACGGTTCAGGCGATGATCTGGCCGACGACGCCGCACAAGGGCGAGCAGGTGTTGATCGGAAGATGGCGGGAGCGCGGCAAACACGGCTTCGAGCTGATCATCGATGCGAGCGGCGCCGTGGCGCTGAGGCTGGGCTCGGGGTCGGGCAGGAGTGAGATCCACAAGGCCGGGAAGCCGCTGGTCGAGCGCGAATGGTATTTCGCCGGCGCGAGCTACGATGCGAAATCTCGGCGCGTCACCGTCTATCAGGAGCCCCTGCGAGGGTACGCGACATTGGACGACTCGGCGGGCGCCGCCGCCACCTCGAAGCTGCGATCCGTGACCCAGGGTCGCGGCCCGCTGGTCATGGCGGCCCGCATTGAGAGGACGGTCAAGGGCCGGGCGCATACCGCGGCTCACTTTAACGGCAAGCTGGACGCCCCGCGACTGAGCGACCGCGCCCTGACCCGTGCCGAGATGGGCGAAGTCGCGCGCGGCCCCATGACGTCCCATCTGAGGAGCGCGCTCGTCGGGGCATGGGACTTCTCGCGCGACATCCCGAGCCGGCGAATCACGGATATCTCGGGCAATGGCTTGCACGGCGAGACCCTGAATCTACCGGCGCGGGCGATGACCGGCCACAACTGGTCGGGTCGGGAGATGAGTTGGCGGGCGGCGCCCGAGGAGTACGGGGCGATCCACTTCCACGACGATGATCTCTACGACTGTGGCTGGGAGTCGGATTTCGCGCTCACGGTCCCGAAACGCATGAAGAGCGGCTGCTACGCCGTCCGTCTGCGCGCCGGCGGCGAGGAGGACTATATCCCCTTCTTCGTCCGCCCCGCGCTCGGCAAGCCGACCGCCAAGATCGCCTACCTTGCGCCCACCGCAACCTACTCGGCGTACGCCAACATGTTGCCGGCACCGTATGCGCCGATGTCGGAGCTGCTCACGGATCGGTTGTTGGTCCTGCAACCGTGGGACCAACTCTTGGACGGTCGTCCCGAGCTCGGCTCTTCGCTCTACGATGCCCACACCGACGGCAGCGGCGTTTGCTATTCCTCGCGGCTTCGCCCGGTGGTCAACATGCGCCCGAAGACGATGTTCGGCATGATCCCCGGCCCATCGTCGCTTTGTTGGTACAACGCCGATACTCACCTAACCGACTGGCTCGAGGCCCAGGCTTTCGACTTCGACGTCATCACCGACGAGGACCTCGACCGCGACGGCCTTGCCCTTTTGCAGCCCTACCGGGTGGTGCTGACCGGCACCCACCCCGAGTACACCTCGATCGCCATGTGGGACGCGCTCCACGCGTACACCGAGCAGGGCGGGCGGCTGATGTACATGGGCGGTAACGGTTTCTACTGGCGCGTCGCCTACAGCGAGGACGTGCCCGGCGCCATGGAGGTGCGGCGCGGCGAGGGCGGCGTGCGCACCTGGGAGGCCGAGCCGGGCGAGTACTACCACGCCTTCGACGGCGGGTACGGCGGGCTGTGGCGTAACCAGAACCGGGCGCCGCAGCGGCTCGCGGGCGCCGGCTTCATTGCGCTCGGACTCGATCGCTGCAGCTACTTCCGGCGCACGCCGGAAAGCTTCGATCGGCGGGTGGCGTTCGCGTTTGCCGGCATCGGTGCCGACGAGCGGATCGGCGACTCCGGCCTGATCGGCGGCGGGGCGGCCGGGTTCGAGCTCGACATCGCCGACCGCTCACTGGGCACCCCGCCGCATGCGCTGGTGGTGGCGCGGTCCGAAGGCCACAGCGATTGCTACCTGCTGGCCACGGAAGAGCACACCCACATGCCCGATATCACGGGCACGATGAACCCGGATATCCGGGGCGACATCGTATTCTTCGAGACCCCAGGCGGCGGCGCGGTGTTCTCGTTCAGCTCGATCGCATGGTGTGGAAGCCTGGCGCACAACGGCTATGACAACAACGTCTCGCGGATGACCGCGAACGTGCTCAAACGCTTCGAGATGGAGCGGCCGATCTAGACCGGCCGGGCGGCCTCAGACGTCGAGCTCGCAGCCGGTGTGCTGCTTCCAGCGCAGCCGAAAGACCGCGCGCTCGGCATCTTCGAGCGAGCTGAACACCTGATCCAGTAGCATCTTCACCGGCTTGCCGCGGACCCCGCTGACCCGCCCCAGCGTCCACTCCTCATAGGGTTTGGTGCAGACCAGAACGTGCTTGCCGCTGACGGGCCCGCCGCGGAACACCATCAGCACCCGTTGCAACTCGGGGCTGTGCGGGCCCAGCGGGTCCTGCATGAACTCCTCGGCCAGGTGCTTTTTGCGGTGGTCGACCGTGTACATGGATCGCCCCGGTGCGGCGCAGCGACCAACGATAGCCGAATCGCCATGGGTCGGTCCACCGCACCCGCGCGCGTGGTGGGCGGAGCCGAGGCCGAGTTCTTCCGCATCGCGCTCGACGCGCTGATCGTATCCGCGGTGCTGTTGACCACCTACATCTCCCACTGGTTCGTACCCATGCGGACCTGATAGCGAGCGGAGCGGCCGGATGGTGTAGAGTCGGAGCGGCATGGCCAAACTAACCCTCACGGCGGAGGATCGCGCGCTCGCGTTCGAGTATCGCGACAAACCCACGGCGCCGCACGGCGAAAGGCTGCAGCGCATCCTCAACGTGTTCCGCGGCGGGCCGCTGAAGGGCAAGTACGTGCTGTTCGCGAGCCAACCCCACCGCGAGTGGCTGCTGGCGCGGCTCACGGGCGAGAGCGCGGCGCCGATCGAGGTCTTCGCGGATTGCCGGTTCACCAGCCTTGCCGAGGCCGAGTGGGAGGTCTTCAAGCTGCGCTGGGCGGCGCACGGCGGCCCGCCGCTCGAGGGCGAGACGGTGGTCGAGCCCGGCGCCGCCAGCCCAGCGCCCATCGCACCGCGGATCACCGCCTATGCCGATGCGCTGAGTGCGCGGCCCGGCGAGACGGTGCGTTTCATGGTCAACGACGAGACCGGCGCCGGCTATGAGGCCGAGATCGTGCGGCTGATCTGCGGCGATCTAAACCCCGAGGGGCCGGGGTTCAAGGAGGAGGCCGTCGAGACCGCGATCTCGGGGCACTTCGAGGGGCGGGCACAGGCGATCCACGCGGGATCGTACATCACCGTGGACGAAGGGCCGGCCCTTCGCGGTCTGACAAGCGTGAGCCTGTCGGCGATGATCTGGCCGACGATGCCCGGCGCCGGCTCGAAGACCGTGATCGCGAAGTTCTCGGCCGAGGAATCGAGTGGATTCGCGCTGGTGCTCGACGAGACCGGCGCCGCCGCGTTGCGGGTGGGCGATGGCAACTCGGTAGCGACGGTCTCGACCGAGGTGCCGCTGAAGGCGCGCGAGTGGGCCTGGGTGGGCGCCAGCTTCGATGGCGAAAGCGGCCGCGCCAACGTGTTTCAGGAGGATGCGCGGCGCTATCCGGTAGGCGCGAGCGATGCCACGGCGACGCGCGAGCTGGAGCTGAGAATCAAGGAGACCGCCGCCCCACTGAGCATTGCCGCACACGGCGGCGGCGCGGCGAGGGGAATGGCCGGGCACTACGATGGCAAGATCGAGGCGCCGCGGCTGGCCGGCGTCGCGCTCGACCGCGAGGCGCTGAAGGAGCTGCAGCGCGAGCCGTTGGCCGAAGGCACGCTGATCGCGGCGTGGGACTTCGGCCGCGAAATCCCGACGACGCGCGCCTTCGATGTCGGGCCCAACGCGCTGCACGGACGCACCGTGAACCTGCCGGCGCGGGCGATGAAGGGATCGAACTGGTCGGCGCGCGAGCTTTGCTGGCGGCACGCGCCCGAGGAGTACGGGGCCATTCACTTCCACAGCGACGATATTTACGACGCCGGCTGGGACAGCGATTTCGCGCTCGAGGTCCCGGCATTGCGAAGCGGGCTCTACGCGGCCAAGCTCTCGGGCGGCGGAACCGAGGAGTACGTCCCTTTCTACATCCGCCCGCCGCACGAGGCGCCCGGCGCGAAGGTACTGTTTCTCGCGCCCACGGCGAGCTACATGGCCTACGGCAACTACCTGTTGGCGCTGCACGATACCGGATGCGAGGTGGGCAACGCCCGGCTCTTGGCGTTCGAGCCCAACGACGCTTATCTCGCCGCCCATCGTGAGTATGGGTGCTCGCTCTATGACCGGCACGCCGACGGTAGCGGAATCACGCACTTCTCGCGCCTGAAGCCGAACCTGACCATGCGGCCCAAGTTCATGCGCTGGGATGGCGGCGGCGGCTCGTCGTTGCGCCAGTTCAACGCCGACACCCACCTCATCGACTGGCTGGAGGCGATGGGCCACGACTTCGACGTCGCCACCGACGAGGACCTGCACGCCGAGGGATTGGCCTGTCTCGAGCCCTACGCCTGCGTCGTCACTGGCTCGCACCCCGAGTACTACACCACGCGCATGTGGGAGGCGGTGCGCGAATACACCGAGGCGGGCGGGCGGCTGATGTACTTGGGCGGCAACGGCTTCTTCTGGCACATCGCCCACCACGAGGCGCTGCCCGGCGTGATCGAGGTGCGCAAGGCAGACGTCAGCCGCAACTGGGAGAGCGAGCCCGGCGAGCGCCACCTCGCGTTCAGCGGCGAGTTCTCGGGCGGCCTGCGCACCGGCGGACGGCCGCCGCAGATGCTCTTGGGCGTCGGCATGGAGGCGATGGGCTTCGACCGCGGCGCACCGTATGCGCGCGGGCCCGCGAGCTTTGATCCGCGGGCCGCGTTCATCTTCGCGGGCGTCGGCGCCGACGAGCCGATCGGCGATTTTGGCCTGATGACCGGCGGCGCCGCGGGGATCGAGATCGACCGCGCCGAGCCGGCGCTCGGCACCCCGGCGCACGCGCTGGTAGTCGCTTCTTCGGCGGGGCTGCATTCGGACATGTTCCGCGCCGACATCGAGGAGCTGCTGGGCAACGATTTCAAGAGCTCGGGCACCAACTGCGCGACGGTGCGCGCCGACATGGTGTTCTTCGAGACCGCCGCGGGCGGCGGGGTGTTCTCGACCGGCTCGATCGCCTGGTGCGGCTCGCTCTCGCACAACCGCTACGACAACAACGTCTCGCGCATCACCGACAACGTGCTGCGCCGCTTCGCCGACGCCGCGCCGCTGATCTGAGCGGCCCCGCGCGGTTGCGGATGCCATCGTTGCAGAGCGCAGCTCCGGAGACCATCGAGTTCGCGCTGAGTTATGAGGCGGCGGTCCTGAACCCGTCACGCGACGCGCATTCCTCGCCGGGCCGCCTCCCGACGCCGAGGGCGCGGAGCTAGACGAGCCCGGACTTTTTGAGGCCGCGCAGGAGGTGGCGGTGGTCGGCGGGGCGGCGGTAGGCGACGACGCGCTCGAGCCAGGCCGGTGAGAAGTTGTGGTTGATGCGGCGGCAGGCGGCGAGCTCGGCGGCGCCTTGCGCGGCGCGGCCGAGTTGACCGTAGGTGGCGCCGAGGAAGAGACGGCCCGGCAGGTAGTTCGCGTTCCCGGCGACGCCCTTGGCCAGGTGGCGGGCGGCGGCGGCGTAGCGGCGGGCGCCGAACTGGGCGTGGCCGAGGAAGAAGTCGAACAGGAAAGGATAGTCGGGATCGAGGCGCATGGCCTGGCGCACGTGCCGGGCCGCGGCCTCGGGCTCGCCGTTCCAGGTGCGGACGAAGCCGAGCAGCGCGTGGCTCTCGGCGGAATCGGGCGCCATGGCGAGGCCGGTCTCGACCGCGGCCAGGGCGCGCTCGAAACGGCCCCGCCAGGTCTCGACCAGTGCGACCACGATCAGCGCCTGGGGCGCCACCGCGGCATCGAGCGCCATGGCTTGGTGCGCGGTGCGGAGCGCGCGGTCGAGCGACTGGGTGTCCGAGGTCGTCCAGCCCTGGCCGCGGCGCTGATAGTAGGCGCGCGCGAGGTCGGAATAGGCGAGCGCGTAGCCGGGATCGCAGGCGATCGCCTTGTGGAAGAATGCGCGGGCCTTGCGGTTGGAGGCATTGGTATTGCGCAGCCGCCACTCCAGCCCCTTGACCAGATGGGCGTGGGCCTTGCGGCGCTTGGTTCCTTCTAGCGGCATGTCAATGCTCCGAGTTTTGGACTAGGCGGCCGCCGCGGCGATTTCGCCGACCGCGACCCAGCGGCGTTCTACCGCGGATTTAATAACTGCATCAATGACTTCGACGACGTGCAGGCCAAAGCGAAAATCGGGCACGGCCGCTGCGCCGGCGGCCACCGCCTCGATGAAGGCGCGGGCCTCGATGAGCTTGGAATCGTCGCCGCTGAGCGTGACCCCGGGAATCGGGTGGAAGTGGCCGTAGCCGGGTTGCCCGGGGTTCGGCAGGATGAGCTTGTAGCCGCGCTCCGCCGGGGGATCGGTATGGCGATGAAAGTTGAGCTCGTTCCGGCGTTCCAAGGTAAACTAGACCGCCTCCTTGGTCCCCTGAATCTCGATCGTCAGCGCGTGCTTGCGCCCGGTGCCGATGCGCGAGGAGCCGATCGTCCCCATGGTGCCGTTTTCGAAACGGGCGAGCAAGTGGGTGATGTCGTCGTTCTCGACCCGGCGCATCGCACCGCCCGCCGCGGCGCGGGCGGTGTGCCCGGTGCCGCTGCTGGCCACCGGGCGCCGTTCGATGAGAGTCGCCATCGCGGCGCACACCTCGGCGATATCGCCGACGAGAAACTTGGCGATGGAGAGAACGTGCGAGGCCATGTCGCCAAGCGCCCCGGTGCCCGCGAGCGCGGCGTCGTGTCGCCAGTTGAAGGGGACGGCGGGATCGGACATGACGTCTTGGTCGTAGGTACCACGGAACAACATGAGCTCGCCGAGTTGGCCGTCCCGCACCAACTCGTGCGCGTGGCCAAGGGCTGGGAGCTTGAGATAGTTGAAGCCCACGAGCGTGGTCCGCCCGGACGCCTCGGCCGCCGCGACCATCTCTCGCGCCTCCGCCGCGCCCATGGCGAGCGGCTTCTCGCAGTAGACCGGCTTGCCCGCGTGGGCCGCGGCGATAGCGATCTCGGCGTGTACGTTGTTGGTGGCGGCGATGTCGACGGCGTCGATCGCCGGATCGTTCACGAGTTCGCGCCAATCCCCGGTCCAGCGGCGAAATCCCATGTTCTCGGCGCCGCGCTCGGCGCGCCCGCGGTCGACGTCGGCGACCATCTCGAGGACCGGAACCGCCGGCGCGGGGCCGAAAACCAGCGGCACGTTCTTGTAGGCGGTGGCGTGGGCGCGGCCGATCAATCCGGCGCCGACGAGCCCGATGCGAATCTCCCTCAACGGTATCCCCCGTGTGCCTGGCGCCGCCGGGCTTTCGCCGCCGCCGCTTCGCGGTTAATAGTGGCGCGGCGGAGGAGGAGTGAATGACGGCTGACGACGAGCGGTCCGCCGGCGCGCTGGCCGCG
>CAYUNL010000136.1:0-1993 GCA_964446055.1 uncultured Alphaproteobacteria bacterium
CGCACCGTACTTTCCGCCGAGCGCTACATGCCGAGCGCGCGCCTTGAAGAGACGCCGGCGGGCAGCCGAGTACGGGTCGCCGGCCTGGTGGTCTGCAGACAACGTCCTGGCACCGCGTCGGGAGTGATCTTCATGACGCTCGAGGACGAGACCGGCATCGCCAACGTCATCGTCTGGCCGCGCGTCTTCGAGCGTTTCCGCAAGGTGGTCTTGCGCGCCCGCCTGATCGGCGTTATCGGCAAGGTCGAGCGCGAGGGCATCGTCATCCACGTCGTCTCGGACCAATTGGTCGACCTCTCGCACCGCCTCGCCGATCTCATCCACACCGACCGCCCCCACGACGACGGCCCCACCGCCCCGTTGGACCCGCCGCCCGCCCGCGGCTCGCATCCGGTCGGCCCGCCCGCCATCAACCCGGCCAACTTCCCCTCCCGCGATTTCCACTGAGGCTAACCGGTCACGAGTGCTCCACGATGTGTCCCTCGATCAGCGGGTTGACGGCGTCCGCATGGGTGATCGGCGACATGTGCCCGGCGCCCGCGATCTCGGCGTAGGTGTGATTGGGCAGGCAACCCCGCAGGAATCCACCACGGCGGACGCGGCGCGCGTCGTCCCGCCGCCCTTGACGATCAGCGTCGCCGTCCCAAGGTCAGCCAAATCCATTCGCGTCGGCCCACCGCGGTCGATACAGAACGGCCACTCAAGCGCGAGCTTGGTCATCGAGGCACGGACGAATTCGCTGCGGTCCGGCGGCAGCGCCGCATAGGCGTCGGGTCCGATCCAGTAGCCAAGGAAGCCCTCGGCCGCGGCGTCGGGGCGACCCGCCTCGACCCGCCGGGCCACGTTCTCGGTGACCTTGCGAATCCCGGCCTGTGCCGCCCGATGCTCTGGCTCGCTCAAGAGATGAAACATCACCGGCTCGATCACCGTGAGGCTGCGCACGCGCTCGGGGTGGAGCAATGCGGCTCGCGCGCAGATGGCGCCGCCGTAGGAGTGCCCGACAAGGTGTGCCGGTGCACCGCCGAGAGCCACCATTGCATCGACGATGGCGATCTCGTCGGCGACGAGATCGTCACGCCCGGGGGGCCACGCGCCGGTACCACCGTAGCCGACGAAATCGGGCGCGAGCACGCGGTATCGATCGCGCAGACGCTCGATCAGCGGCCGCCACTAACCGCTGAAGCTCGATGAGCTATGGGCCAGCACCACGGTCTGGCCGCGGCCGCATTCGCGGTAGTCGACCTCGATCCCGTTGACCTCAACCTTTGGCACGCGCGTCCCTCGTTTTTGCTATGATGGGCGATGCTGCGGACCGCGGCCAGGAGGAAGGCGGATGACGAAACTAGGCGGAATCTGCGTGCCGATTTGCACGCCGTTCGACGAAACCGGCGAACGCCTCGACGAGGGCGCCTTGCGCGCCCATATCGACTCCATGATCGAGGCCGGCGTCCATATCGTTCTGGCCTGCGGCGGCACCGGCGAGTTTCCCTACCTGCGCCCGGACGAGAAGCGGCGCATCGCCGAGATCGCCGCGAAACACATCGCCGGCCGCGCCCGCTTCGTCGTCCAGACCTCGGCCATCAACACCGCCGATGGCATCGAGTACGCCAAGCACGCCGAGGGGCTGGGGGCGGACGCGGTGATGGTGCTGCCGCCCTATTTCGAGGGCCCCGACCAGAACGGGGTGCGCGACCACTACGAGCGCATCGCCCGCGCGACGCGGACGCCGATCATGGTCTACAACATCCCGCAGGCGACCAACATCGACATCACTCCCGATTTCTTTCGCGAGCTCCTGGAGATCGACAACATCGAGTACATCAAGGATTCGACCGCCGACCTGGTGCGCATCCAGCAGCTCTTGACCACCGGCGGCACGGTGTTCAACGGCGCCGACCCCATCGCCTTCGCCGCTTTCGTCGCTGGCTGCCCGGGCGCCGTGTGGGGCGCGGTCAACGCCGTGCCCGCCGAGGCGGTGGCGCTCTACGACCTA
>CAYUNL010000136.1:2003-3825 GCA_964446055.1 uncultured Alphaproteobacteria bacterium
TGCCGCTGCAACTGTTCCTGTGGGAGCACGTCTACAACGCCGCGGCCAAGGCGGCGACCAACCTCTCGGGGCGCCCGGTCGGACCCTGCCGGTTGCCGGTACAGCCGCTCGACGACACGGCGATGGCCGCGCTGGAGGCGGCGCTGGCGTCGCTCAGCGAAACGGCTCCGTCGGAACGAATCGCGGTGTGAGACGCCGCTATTCGTCGTAGCCGAAGGCCCGAACAAACCGCGCCAGCATCGGCAGCACGGCTCCAAGGTGCGGCTCGTAGGCTCGCCAGCGCCCGATCGGCCGAATGCTGAGGTGCTGGGCAACCGCCGCTCGGCTGGGCGTATCGATGGGGCGTGCTGTCGCTGAAGTGCGGTACTCGAGCACCGCGTCCGACCAGGGCTCGCCGATAAACTCGACGACGGCGCGAACGGTCGAGGCCGGCGACGCGATCAAGTCCTCGTAACGGTACTCCAGGACCGACAGACCCAAGCTCTCGCGGTATTGCAGCCATAGATCCATCACCTCCGAGTAGAGATGGGCCGCGCCTTCGAGCGTGCTGAAATAGGCCATCGCGTCGTTGAGTTCGAACTCTTGCATGAAACAGCTTAGGACGGCATCGCGCGGATCGCGGTGTGCCATTACGACGGGGGCATCGGGAAAGAGGTGCGCCGCCAGCCCGAGCTCGACGATGTTGAGCGGGAGCTTGTCGATGAGCCGCCCCGACGGCGCCGCGCCGATGGCATTCTCCGCGTACTCCCAGAACCATCCGCGCGCTTCGGCCAGTGCCTCGGCCCCCATCTCGCCGACGCACTCGGGATACGCGGCGCGGCCATGACGGTCCGTCAACCGCCGCCGCACCTCGCGCAAGGGGCTGCGCTCGCCGGTGGTCGACAGGCCGGGATGGGCATCCAGCATCGCCTCCATTAGCGTCGTGCCCGAACGCGGAAATCCGACGAAGAAGACTGGCGCGGGGCGTCCGTTGGTGGCGCTCGGCTCCCAGGCGGCCATTCGGGCGCCGGTGAAGTATTCGCGATTTCGGCGGAGGCGTTCCAAAAAACGCTCGGGCTTTGCGCCCGCGGCCTCGGGAAGTTCTGCTTGCGCTCTATTACCGCGGAGGAATGCGCTGAAGGCGGCGTCTGGATCACCCAATAGGTCGCAAGCCTGGCCGAGGTGAAACTGGGCGCTAGCTGCCATTGCCGGGCGAGGTTGAAGAGCCAGGAGCTTCTCGAGCCGCGCGCGGGATTCCTCGATCCGTCCGGCGCGACGGTCCAGGATGGCCAAGACCAAGTTGCCGGCGCGATGATCGGGGCGTTGGGCGAGAACTCCCGCCGCCAGGTCGTGCGCCTCGTCGAAGGCGTTCACCGTTTCGAGCACCGCCGCCAGCGTGGCAGCGGTATCAGGCGAATCGGGCTTGAGCGCCATGGCGCGACGCAGCAAGTCGGCGGCTTCGGCCGCTCGTCCTTCGAGCCTCAGCATTCGGCCCAGGTTGTTCAGCGCGCCGAAATGGTCGCCATCGAGTGCGAGGGTGCGACGATACGCATCCTCGGCCCCCTCGTGCCGCCCCCCGGTGTGGAGCGCGACACCCAGGTTGAAGTGAGCTTCGACTCCAGCGCCATCGAGCTCGATCGCCCGCCGAAACGCGGCCTCGGCCTGGGCCACGGCGCCCGCGGCCAAGTGCGCGTTTCCGAGGTTGCCATGAAATGCAGCCTCGTTCGGCTTGGCCGCGATCGCCCGCTCGATCAGGTCGATCGCCGTCTTGCTCTCGCCGCGTTGTAGTGCGGCAACGCCCAGAAGGTGAAGCGCCTCGGAATGCTCGGGATGCTCGGCAATG
>CAYUNL010000136.1:3835-7863 GCA_964446055.1 uncultured Alphaproteobacteria bacterium
TCGCGCGCCTCATCGAGGTTGTTCTCGCTCACGACTGGGGCTCGAACTCGCAATCGTACCCGAACGCCTGCACGTAGGCGTCGAGCGTCGGCAGAATCGGTGCCAGGTGCTTGCGGTAGCAATACCAGCGGCCGACCGCTCGGGTCGTCAGTGGCTCGGCGACCGCTTGACGGCTGGGCGTTGCGACGTAGCGCTCGGCTGCGGCGCGGCGATAATCGCGGACCGCGTCCGCCCAGGCCTCGCCGATGAACTCGATCACCGCACGCGCCGTTTGCTCCGGCTCGGCCACCAAGTCCTCGTAGCGATACTCCAAATACTTGAGATCCAGTATCTCGCGGTAGTGGAGCCACAGATCCATCACCGCGGCGTAGAGCCGAGCGACCCCGGCAAGGGTGAGGAAGCTGGCCATCGCGTCGTTGAGGCGAAACTGCTGCATGAAACAGCTCAAGACCACGTCACGGGGATCGCGCAGCGCGACGATGACGGGAGCGCGCGGGAAGAGCCGGGCCACCAGTCCCAGCTCGACGATGTTGAGCGGTAGCTTGTCCACCAGCCGCCGCTCCTCTAGCTCGGCGCCAAGCGTGGCCCGCGCCTGATCCCAGTACGAGGCTCGCGCCGCCTCGGCTTCGGCCACCGTGAGATTACCGAGGGTCTCGGGATAGGTGCCAGCGATCCCGTCCCTGATGTGTGGCAACGGGCTGCGCTCCTCGGTCGTCACGAGACCCGGGTGGGCGCGCAGCATCTCCTCCATCAGGGTCGTGCCCGAGCGCGGGAATCCGACGAAGAACACCGGTTCAGATTCGGTGTCCCCCCCGCCCGCCGGCCACTGTTGGACTCGTACTCGAGTGAACCATGAACGGTTGCGGCCGACCGCTTCCAGGTAGCGATCGGGATCATAGGCTTTCGCGTCATCGAGCCCGGCGCGCACGGTGTTGCCGCGGGTGAAGGCGGCGAAGGCCGCGTCGACCTGGCCAAGCCGATCGCAGCACCGCCCCATCTCCATCTCGGCGTTGGCAGCGAGGAGCGGCGGATGGTCGGCGGCAAGCAGCCGATCAAGCCGCGCCCGTGCCTGTTCGCACTCGCCCGCCCGTCGATCGAGGGTAGCTGCGACCAGATTGGCGACGGCGTGGTCGGGCACCTCGGCAAGGACGCGTTCGGCGATCCGGCGCGCCTCGCCGGTTTCGTTCAGCCGTTCGAGCGCCGCCGCCAGGTTGGCGCCGGCATCGGGCGAATCGGGCCGTATGGCCAGGGCCCGGCGATAGAACTCGACGGCGCCGGCGACGTCGCGTTCGCCCTGCAGCAGCCCGCCAAGGTTGTTCAAGGCATCGAAGTAATCGGGATCAAGCGCGATCGCTTCTTCGTAGGCCTTGCGCGCGTCGCTGGGCCGACCCAGCGCCTGGAGCGCGCAGCCGAGGTTGAACCGGGCGCCGGCGAACGTGGCGTCCAACTCGACGGCGCGCCGGAAGGCGCGCTCCGCCGCCGCGGCATCACCAAGCGCCATGTGAGCATTGCCCGCGGTATTGCGGTAACTCGACGCCGACTCGTCCGCCGCGATGGCACGCTCGACCAGCGCCAGGGCGCCGCCGGCGTCACCAGTTTGCAGCGCCGCCACCCCAAGGAGATGAAGTGCCTCGGGGTGTGCCGGATCGTGCTCGAGAATGTCGCGGTACACGGGCTCCGCCGCTGCCACGTTGCCGGCGCGGTGCAACGCCCGCGCTCCCTCGAGTTTCGCCTGTTGCTCGTCCACGGGCGGCGATCCTATCGTAGGCAGGATGGGCCGCAAGCTTGCCAGACTTCTGGGCGAAATCCGAGCCTGCCGGATATGCGAGGAGCACCTTCCGCTTGGCCCACGACCGATCGTCGTCGCTTCAACCGCGGCGCGAATCGCGGTGATCGGGCAGGCGCCGGGCACCAAGGTGCACGCGACCGGCATCCCGTGGAACGACGCCTCGGGCGAGCGGCTGCGGACATGGATGGGAATTGACGGCGAGACCTTCTACGATTCCGAGCGCATCGCCATCGTCCCCCAGGGCTTTTGTTACCCCGGGCGGGGCAAGAACGGCGATCTTCCTCCGCGCCCGGAGTGCGCGGCAACGTGGCATCCGCAGTTGTTTCCGATGCTGCCTGCGCTCGAACTCTACGTCTTGGTCGGACGATATGCACAGACCTACCACCTGGGACCGCGCGTGAAGAAAACGCTGGGCGAGACGGTACGAGCATGGCAATCCTACCTGCCGCGATCCCTGCCGCTGCCGCATCCCTCCTGGCACAACAACCGCTGGCTCGCCCAGAATCCTTGGTTCGAGGGCGAGATCGTACCCGCGTTACGCGCCCGGGTGAGGCATTTGGTTGGGACGGAAGGCGGGTGATTAGGGGTAGGGATCCTTGCGGACGTTGAAGGAGATCGTGATGCGTGGCCGGCGGCCGGTGTAGGGGTGCACCATCTGAAGGACGTAGCTGGGCCACACGACCATCAAACCCGGCTCGGGGTGGATGATGTAGCGCATGGGAATCGCCGCCCGGTAGAAGCTCATCGGCGCCCCCAGATTCAGGTTGATGAGCGCCACGGCCCCGCTCTGTCGATTGTTGGGATCGGGGTTGCCCGGGTCGACGAAGTAGATGCTCGACCAGGTTGAGCCGGGATGGCAGTGGTTGCGATGATAGTCACCAGGGCTGTAGACGTTGCTCCACATGGCGATCGACCACTCCGTGTGGTCCTCGTCGTGGCGATAGGTGGTGTGAATCTGTTGGGTTGCCTGTTTGACCATCTCGGCGACCCGGCCAAGCATTGCTTGATCTCGCTTGCCGGCCCACTTGCGATAGTCCTGGTTCGACTGCCACCCCCCGACGGAAGGATTGCGCTCGCCACCTTGGGTGCGGGCGTGGCCGATGATTGAGGCGGTCAACTCACGGTTAAGCGCTTGGCTGCGCGGCCACTCGTGCTTGAGAATTGGCGAGGTGAAGAGGTGAATGAGCTTCTCGCCCCTGAGCGTAACCATCAAGATGTTCCTTGGGCTGGCGCAGTCCGACCTTGGAGCATTAAAGCGCATTTCCCGGCAGCCGTCATCGGCATCCCTCGTTTGGGCCTGGCCGCAGCCAAGGCTACAATGATGGCGCCGTCGCTGGAGCTCGAACACGTTGCCGCGTAGGACACTGGTTCTTATAACGCTGTTGCTGGCCGCATGTACCCCGCACGTGCAGGCTCCGGCGGAAGGGACGGCCGGATCCGCGCCGTGGCCGGTGTACAACGAAGGGGAGTTCCGGGCTGCGGACGGGCTCGCGCTATCCGCACGAGTGTGGCCGGCGGAGGGGGTGACCAACGCCGCAATCGTCGCACTGCATGGTTTCAACGACTATTCCAACGCCTTCGCCCTGCCCGGCGCCTGGTGGGCGGCGCAGGGCATCACCACCTACGCCTACGATCAACGGGGATTCGGTAGCGATGTGCACGCCGGAGTCTGGCCCGGCGTCGAACCGCTTGTGCGCGATCTCTGCGCGGTGATCGGCGAGGTCCAAGCGGTTCACCCGGCAACGCCGGTTTACGCACTGGGCGCGAGTATGGGCGGCGCGGTAATCATGGTGGCCGCGGCCGAACCGAGTTGCGGTGAATTCGAAGGGCTCGCCGGACTAATCCTGGCTGCGCCCGCCGTGCGCGGCCGGGCCAGTCTCAACCCGCTCTATCGCACGGCGCTTTGGCTGGGCGCACACCTTGCTCCCTGGGCCACGGTCGCCGGAACTGGATTGGGCATAGTCCCGTCAGACAACGTGGAGATGCTGCGCGCCCTCTCCGCCGACCCACTTGTCATCAAGGTGACCCGAATCGACGCCGTCTTCGGTATGGTGAACCTGATGGATGCGGCAATGGCGGCAACGCCGCGGATTCGAACTCCGACACTTCTCCTTTATGGCGCCCACGACGAGATCATCCCGCCCCACCCGACCGACATGATGGTCAGGCAGTGGACCGGTCCACTGCGCGTTGCCCTCTACCCGAGCGGCTACCACATGCTGCTGCGTGACCTCGGGGC
>CAYUNL010000137.1:0-7830 GCA_964446055.1 uncultured Alphaproteobacteria bacterium
GGGGGACTAGAAAATCCTTTGTATATAACTTATTAACTTATGTAGCTCCGTCAGAGCACCGTCGCGGTGGAAAGCAAATCGTCCGGCACCCCGTCGTCGTCGATCAGCGCGCGGATCACCGCCGAAAAGCCCGCCTGGGCCGCCTTCTAGGGCACCGGGTCGCCAGCCCGCCGTGAACGATCGACCGCGTTGCGAGTGGTCCGAGGGCGATGCGCTCTATCGCGCCTACCACGACACCGAGTGGGGGGTGCCGCTGCACGAGGATGCGCGGCTGTTCGAGTTTCTGATCCTCGATGGTTTCCAAGCGGGGCTGAGCTGGCTCACCATCCTGCGCAAGCGGGAGAACTTTCGCCGCGCATTTGACGGCTTCGACGCCGCGAAGATCGCCCGCTACGGCGCGACCAAGCGGGCGGCGCTGATGGCCGATGCGGGTATCGTGCGCAACCGCGCCAAGATCGCCGCGACCATCGACAACGCCAAAGGCTATCTCGAGGTGGGCCAAGAATTCGGCTCGTTCGATGCGTATCTTTGGCAGTTCACCGACGGCGCAACCGTGCAGAATGCCTATACGCGTCTCGAGGCCATACCCGCCGAGACGGCGCAGTCGCGGGCGATGAGCAAGGACTTGCGCGCCCGCGGTTTTCGCTTCGTCGGGCCGACCATCTGCTACGCGGTGATGCAGGCGGCGGGCATGGTCAACGACCACCTCGTGACCTGCTTCCGCCACGCCGAACTCGCAAGGTGAGCGGGCGCGACCGGGTCTGCGGCGCCGCCGATCTCACGGCGATGCTGGCCATCGTCAACGCCGCGGCGCGGGCCTACGCCGGCGTTATCCCGGCGGACCGCTGGCGCGAGCCCTACATGAGTGAAGAGGTGCTGCGGCGCGAGATCGCAGCGGGCGTCGCCTTCTTGGGCCATGAAGTGGGCACCGCGCTGGTCGGCGTTATGGGCATCCAGGCGAAGGGCGAGGTGACGCTGATTCGCCACGCCTACGTGCATCCGGACTTCCAGCGCCGCGGCATCGGCGCCGCCCTTTTGGATGCGATTCGCGCGCAGGCGGAGACGCCGCTGCTGGTCGGGACTTGGGCGGCCGCGGTCTGGGCGGTCCGCTTCTACGAGAGGCATGGGTTTCGCCTGGTCTCGGCGGCCGAGAAAGACCGCCTTTTGGCTGCGCACTGGTCGATCCCGATGCGCCAGATCGAAACCTCGGTGGTGCTGGCCGACGACGCGTGGTTCACAGTCCGGGGGGTCGCGTAGGCTAGTCGGTGGTCCCCAGGACGGTGCCGGTAAGGTCGGCACCCTCGGTCCGTGTCGGACCCAGCTCGACGTGGGCGAGGTCGGCGCCGCGGAGGTTGGCGCCGGTCAGGTTGGTCGGCCACTGCTGACCGGTCGCCTCGCCGTTCGCATCGGTGAGATCGACCGCGCCGAAGGTGGCGAATGAAAGCCTGGCACCTTCGAGGTTGGCGTCTTGGAAATTGGTGCCGGTGACGTCGGCCTCGCGGATATCGGCGCCGCTCAAGTCGGCGCTGCTGAAATCGGCGAGCACCAATTGCGCGCGCCGCAGCATCGCGCCGGAGAAGTTGCAGCCGGCGAAGCGGCCGCCGTTTAGCCATGCGCCGGTGAGATCGCACTCGCGCAGATCCTGGCCCGAGAGGTCGGCGCGGTTGCCCTCGGCGCCGTTCGAATCGACCCACAGCGCGTGCTCGCGCAGGATTTCCTGGATGTCGATGGAGAGCCGAGAAGCGCCGATGTTGACCGTGGCCTCGCGCAAGTCGACGCCCTCGAGGTCGACGTCGGCGAGAATGGCGCCGCTGAGGTTGGCGCCGGCGAAACGCGCCTGCTTGATGACGGCGTTCTGCAGATTGGCGCCAGTCAGATTGGCCTTTTGCAGGCGGGCCGAGCCGAGGTCGGCGCCGCTGAGGTCGGCACCGCGAAGATCGACGCCGGTCATGCTAGCGTCCTTGAAGCTTGCGCCGACCATCGAGGCGCCGTGGAAATTTGCGTCGCCGAGCTTGGCCCTGTCCAAGTTCGCGGAATCGAGGTTGGCGTCGGAAAAATCGGAGCTTTCCTGCACCGCGCTGGCGGTCACCAGTGTGCCCGGCCGGAGATCGGCCTCGGCAAGGATGGTTCCCACCAGCTTGGCCCCGCGGAATCGTGCACCGCGGAGGTCAGCCCGCTCAAACCTCGCGTCCGAGGAATCCGCTTGCTTAAAGTTGGCGCAAAACAGGTCCGCGTCGCTGAAGTTCGCGCCGGTGAGGACACAGTGGGAGAAGTTGATGCCGGTTAGCGTCGCCTGCTGAAGGCTGACCTTGGGCAGCTTGAGACTCGAGAGGTCCTGGTGCTTAAGGTCGGCGCGTTCGCCGCCATTCTGACGGCGAACGAAGCGGTCGTGCTTTTTCAGGATGCCCACGAGTTCCTCGGGACTGAGTTCCATATCGTCCGCCGGCCGCTCCACGCCTTTGTGCACCTATTATTAGGGATAACCCGTATTGAATCCACCGGTAACGCTGAACGCCGGACCTGAAAAGCATATCACTTCCAGCCGGCGACGCGCGTGATTGACGTCACACACTTTCTACAATTTGGCGTGAGGGAAGCGGCGTTCGCTGCCCGGTCGCGCGGCCTTAATCGATTGTTAGGGTGTGCGGCACTAGCGTCGGCCCCCGCACAACGCAACTCGCGAGGGAAAGGGGCGTGCCATGGCGATTCCGGCACTCGGAGCGGCGCAGGGTCTCTTCGTTAATCCGACCGGCGTGGAACGGCCGGGAGTACTGGCCGCGCAAGAGGCCCAGGAGGCATCCGGCAGCGCCGGCGTAGCCGTCGAAGCGGTCCCGCGGAGCGAGGAACGAGGCAACGCCTCCGCAGACCTCGGTTCACAAGGGGACACCGAGGGTGGCCGCCGGGACGACCGGCCGGGCTCGCTCGTCGACATATCTGTTTAGAAACGAAGGATAGCTCGAATGCCGAGAGACGACATCGGCGATCCCGCGACGGCGGCACCGGGCCCGGGATTCGAACGGCTGCCCGACAATCTGGCCGCGGCGGTGCTTCACAAAGCGGACCTGCGGGAGGCGCTTTTGCAAGGGGCGAACCTCGGCGGCGCCGACCTATCGGGCGCCGACCTCCGCGGCGCGGACCTGAGGGGCGCGCAACTCGCCGGCGCCGACCTGTCAGGCGCGAACCTCGCCGAGGCCGATCTTTGGGGCGCGAACCTGTGTGGCGCCAACCTGTGGTCGGCCAACCTGTCGAACAGCGATCTCGGGCTTACCGATCTTCACGATGCCGATCTTCGCGATGCCAACCTGAAGGGCGCGAACCTGTGGGGCACCGATTTGCGGCACGCCCGCCTTGGGATGGCTGATTTGCGCGACGCCGACCTGTACGACGCGCACCTCCAGGCAGCCGTACTCGCCGGCGCGAAGTTCGGCGGCGCGGCGCTGGGTCGGGCCAAGCTCCACGGCGCGAATCTCGCGGGCGCCGATCTCCGCGACGCCATGGGTCTGACGCCGGAGCAGCTGGCGCGGGCGCGCTGCGATTCCACCACCATGCTACCGCCACGGTTGGAATCTGACTCGCAAGGACTGAGCACCGCCGCGCAGTAGCTCGGGGGACGCAATCGCTGTTCAAGGGCGCCACGATCGGCGCCCTTTGGTTTTGGGCTGGGGGCGAGCGGCCGCCGACCGTGGTATGCTCGGCGCGCAAGCCGTGCGAACGTCCGCCCACGCGGTTCGAATGAAGGCCGAGATTCGCACCATCGCCATGCTTTCGGCGCCGGCGCTTGCCGCCCTTGCCGCACTCGCCGGGCTCGATTGGCTCGATCCCGGTCCCGCGGCGGCCGCGGCGGTGGCAGTCGTGGCCGCGATCGCGCTGCTGGCGCGGGCCCTGGCCCGCGAGCTCGATACCAAGATCGAACGTGCCAAGCGTGCCGGCGCCACCGCAGAGGCGGCGCGTGCCGAGAATCTGGAGACGCTCGAGGGAGTCCTCGACGCCCTCCCTGACCCGCTTTTGGTGCTCGACAGCGGGCGAGGGGTGGTGCACTCGAACGCGGCGGCGCAGGCCCTGTTGGGCACCGCCAGGAGGGGCGGCGATCTGGCGATGTCGCTGCGTCAGCCGGCCGTGCTGGCAGCCGCGGACGCGGTGCTTACGGGCGAGGGCTCGCTAGACGTGGCCTTCACCCTGCCGGGCCCGGTCGAGCGCACCTTCGCCGGACGAATCGTTCCGCTGGCGCACGCGGTGCCAGAGGACGCGGCCGCGCTCGCCGCCTTCCACGATCTGACGGCGATCCGCGAGGCCGAGCGAATGCGCGCCGATTTCGTCGCCAACGCGAGCCACGAGCTGAAGACGCCGCTGTCGACCTTGCTGGGCTCGATCGAGACGCTGCGCGGACCGGGGCGCGAGGACCGAGCGGCCCACGACAAGTTCCTTTCGCTGATGCACGACGAGGCCGCGCGCATGGCGCGACTGGTCGAGGACCTGTTGTCGCTCTCACGCATCGAGCGCAACGAACGCACCCCACCCGAGGATCGCGTGGATCTCCAGGCCGCCGTACGCGCCGCGGCCGAGAATCTCGATCACGAGGCTCAGGCGCGCGGCATCACGATTGCGCTCGAGGTACCCGAGACCCTGGGTCCGGTGATCGGCGATGCCGACGAGCTTGGCCAGGTCTGGCGCAACCTGATCGACAATGCGATCAAGTACGGCGGTGCCGACACCACCGTGAGGGTGCGCGCGGCCGTCGTCGCGGCGGACGCGGCGCCGCCCGGGCTAGCGCCGGGCGTCCCGATGATCTCGGTTGCGGTCACCGATAGCGGCGAGGGCATCCCGGCCGAGCACGTGCCGCGTCTGACCGAGCGCTTCTACCGCGTCGATAGCGCCCGCAGCCGCGCGCTCGGCGGTACCGGCCTCGGCCTCGCCATCGTCAAGCACATCGTCAATCGTCACGGCGGCGCGCTGACCGTCGAATCCGAGCCCGGCAAGGGGAGCGCCTTCACCGTATTCCTGCCCACAGCGACGAACCCGCCGGACCGGCGTATCGGCGGGCCGGCGACGGCGGCATCCCCCGGCGGAACCTGACCCAGCCGTCACGAAACTGTCACGAAGCGCGCCTAGGCTGGTATCCGCGATGGCGGTCACGGTGCGGCATGCGTGGTGGGCCTTGCTGGCGGCATTCGCGGTGGCCGCCGCCGGGACCTCGGCCGTGGCGCGGGAACAGATCCGCATCGTTGGCTCATCGACCGTCTTTCCCTTCACCACCACCGTCGCCGAGTCGTTCGGCGAGGCCACGGGCTACGCCACCCCGGTAGTCGAGAGCACCGGGACGGGGGGCGGATTCAAGCTCTTCTGTGGTGGTATCGGCGAGGCCCATCCGGACATCGCCAACGCCTCGCGCCGCATCAAGCGCTCCGAGGTGGAAGACTGTGCAAGGAACGGGGTCGGCGATGTGGTCGAGGTTAAGATCGGCTTCGACGGCATCGTGCTCGCCAACGCGGTGACCGCCGAGCCCTACGCGCTCAGCCTGGAACAGATCTTCCTTGCGCTTGGCAAGCTGACGCCGGCAGAGGCAGGACCGGTCCCCAATCCTCACCTGACCTGGCGCGACATCGATGCCTCGCTTCCCGCGGTCGGCATCGAGGTTTTTGGCCCGCCACCGACCTCGGGTACCCGCGACGCGTTCGTCGAACTGGTTCTCGAACCGGGCTGCCACCAAGCATTCGAGGCCCAGGCGATCGAGCCCGATGCCGGCGTGTGCGGGTCGCTGCGCGAAGACGGGGCGTATATCGAGGCGAGCGAGAACGACAATCTGATCGTCCAGAAGCTGCATGCGAACCCAAGCGCGCTTGGCATCTTCGGGTACAGCTTTCTCGACCAGAACTTGGACACGGTACAGGCCAGCCTGGTGGACGGTGTCGCGCCCGGCTTCGACAACATCGCGGACGGCGCCTATCCCGCATCGCGGTCAATGTTCATCTACGTAAAGAAGGCGAACGTCGGTCGAGTAGCGGGGATCGTCGAGTTCCTCGAGGAGTTCACGAGCGAGCGGGCGTGGGGCGAATTCGGCTACCTGAGCGACAAGGGCTTGATTCCGCTGCGGGCCGAGGCGCGCGAGCGCTGGCGGCGCACCGCGCTCAATTTGGCGCCGTTGGTTTGGCCCGAGTGAGGGTGAGCTCGGAGCGGGCAGGGCCGAGATGAATCTTTCACTCGTTGCACTGGCGCTGTTGGTCCTCACCGTGGTGGGCTATCTCTCGGGACGCCGGCGGGCTTTGGCGGTGGCCGGTGGCGCTCGCCTGCATTCGCTACCGCGCTATTACGGCGCCCACCTGGCGATCTGGGTGGCGCTGCCGGCGTTCGCCGTCCTGGCGCTGTGGGTGGCGCTCGGTCCCGACATCGTCGCCGCGGTCGTAATGGACGGCTTGCCGCCTGAGCTGGGCGGCGGATCGGCGGATGCGCGCGCCTTGGTCCTGGCCGACATCCGCGAGCTCGCCGGTGGCGGGTTTGCCGGGGCCGAGGTGAACGCGACGCTCACGGCCGCGGCCGAGCGCTACGTGGAGCTGAGCCGGGCCGGGCGCGTGGTGGCGGCGGTGGCGGCGCTGGGCTTGGGGTTGAGCGCCCTGATATGGCGTCTTCGCGGCATCACGCCAGGGCTCCGCGCCCGCAACCGCGTGGAGCGCGCGGTGCGGGCCTTGTTGATCCTATGCTCGACCGTGGCGGTCCTGATCACCATCGGCATCGTGCTGTCGCTCTTGTTCGAGACCATCCGCTTCTTTCGCCTGGTCCCATTCGCCGAGTTCCTTTTCGGCACGGAGTGGAGCCCGCAGACGGCGATCCGCGAGGATCAAGTCGGCAGCTCGGGCGCCTTCGGCGCGATCCCGCTCTTTGCCGGCACCTTTTTGATCACCCTCATCGCAATGGTGGTGGCGGTCCCGGTCGGCCTGTTCTCGGCGATCTGGATGTCGGAGTACGCCCACCCCAGCGCACGCGCCATCGCCAAGCCGCTGTTGGAGATTCTGGCCGGCGTTCCGACCGTGGTCTACGGCTTCTTCGCCGCGCTTACGGTGGCCCCGGCGCTGCGCGGGGCGGGCGCGACGCTCGGGCTTGACGTGGCCTCGGAGAGCGCGCTGGCCGCCGGCGCGGTCATGGGCATCATGATCATCCCCTTCGTCTCGTCGCTTTCGGACGACGTCATGAGTGCGGTGCCGCGGTCTTTGCGCGACGGCGCACTGGCGCTCGGCGCGACGAGGTCCGAGACGATCCGCCAGATCATCGTGCCGGCCGCGCTTCCCGGCATCGTCGGCGCGGTATTGTTGGCGGTATCGCGGGCCATCGGCGAAACCATGATCGTGGTGATGGCCGCCGGCTTGGCCGCCAATCTCACCGCCAATCCCTTCGCGGCGGTGACCACGGTGACGGTGCAAATGGTGACGCTGTTGGTCGGCGACCAAGAGTTCGACAGCGCCAAGACGCTGGCCGCGTTTGCCCTTGGGCTGGTGCTGTTCGTGATGACGCTGGCGCTCAACGTGGTCGCGCTTCGCGTCGTCCAGGCGTATCGCGAGAAATATGATTGAGGGCCGCGGACCCGCCGCCGGCCTCAAGCGCCGGCATGCCGCGGAGCGGCGCTTCCGCATCTACGGCGTGGTGGCGATCTCGGTCGCGCTGGGGATGCTGGCGCTACTTTTCGTGACCGTCGCGGTCCAAGGAATCCCTGCGTTTGTCGCCAGCGAAATCCGGCTCGAGGTCTATTTCGATCCCGCCCTGATCGATCCCCAAGGCGCTCGCGAGCCGGCGGCGCTTGCCCGCGGCGACTATCCGGCGCTGGTGTGTGGGGCGCTGCAG
>CAYUNL010000138.1:0-3681 GCA_964446055.1 uncultured Alphaproteobacteria bacterium
TGCGCGCGCGGTGGGCACGCCCTCCACCGCCTCCGCACGCTCGAACAGCGCCGCGTAGTGCTCCTCGACGCGGCGCAACTCGGCGGCCACGTCGGTCGCGAACGCTGCGGAATCGCGATAGCCCATGAAGCGCGCGATCCCTAAGAAATCGGCGGCGTCCAGGGGCAGCGTGTGGGTGCGCGCATCGTTGATCATCTGCAGGCGATGTTCCACCTGGCGCAGAAAGCGGTATGCGGCGCGGAGTTCTTCGGCTACCGGGGCGGCGATGCGTCCGCCCTCGGCCAGCGCGGTCAGCACGTCGCATGTCGCCGCCAGCCTGAGCGCGGGCTCGCGGCCGCCGGCGATCAACTGCTGGGTCTGGGCGAAGAATTCGATCTCGCGAATGCCGCCGCGCCCGAGCTTGAGATCGTGGCCCTCCACGGCAATCCGCCCGTGCCCGCGGTGCGCGGCGATCTGGCGCTTGATCGAATGGATGTCCTCGATGGCCTCAAAGTCGAGGTGTTTGCGCCAGATGAACGGGGCAATCCGTCCGAGAAACGCCTCGCCGGCGGCGATGTCCCCGGCCACCGGCCGCGCCTTGATCAGCGCCGCCCGCTCCCAGTTCTGCCCGACGGTCTCGTAATAGCCCTCGGCCGCCGCCGTCGACAACGCCAGCGGGGTCGCACCCGCGTCGGGCCTGAGCCTAAGATCGCAACGAAAGACGTAGCCCTCCGGCGTCCGCTCCTGGAGGATTCGCACCAGGTCGCGCGTGAGCTTCGCGAAGAAGTCCTGTTCGGTGGCCGATCCCGAATAGGCGGCCGTCGCGGCTTCGTAGAGCACGACTAGGTCGATGTCGCTCGAATAGTTGAGCTCGTACGCGCCGAGTTTGCCCATCCCCAGGACAAACAAGCCGCATTCGAGTGCCGGGTCGCGGTCATCGACGCGCATCGTTCCCTTCTCGGCGGCGGCGCGGAAAAGGTGGGCCAGCGTCTGGCGAAGCGCCGCCTCGGCGAACGCGCTAAGTGCGGCGGTGACCTCCTCGAGCGGCCACAGCCCGGCGATGTCGGCAATCGCAGTCGCGAGCGCCACTCTTCGACGCGCGATCCGAAGGGTTCGCATGAGATGGTCGGTGGTGCCGACACAGTCCTTTTCGAGACCCTCTAGGACGCCGGCAAGCGCGCGATCCGACGAGGTCGAGAAAAGCTCCGCGACGAACGGGATATCGCGCAACAGGCATTGGCCGAGAAACGGGCTGTTGCCAAACACTCCCGTGAGGAGCGTTCGCGCCTGCGGATCCGCGAGGAGGCGTTCGACGAAGACCGAGGCCGGCTCGTCTTCGCTCGCTTCGCTGGCACGGGACAGACGCTCGAGACCTCGCTCGGCGGCTTGCGCGTCATGTGCGACCGGCAGTGCGCCGACGCCACTAAGAAGGGGAAACTGCGACATTTCCTTCGCGCCGTAGTTTCGGGCACACTGCGAGAACGTACTGCCTCGGTCAAGCCTGACGCGCCAGTCCGACCCGGATGCCGCCCACCGTCCGCCTACTCCTGCGTTTCGTCGCCGCCCTGATTGCCGGTTTGTCCATACTCCTGGCGGCGGCGGCGCTGCGTCTATCCTACGGCCCGGTGTCCGTTGAATTCCTTTCGCCGTACCTGCGCGACGCGCTGAGCGAGAGCGTTGGTGCGTTCACCGTACAGTTCGAGGCGGCGACCCTGGGTTGGCCAGCCTGGAATCGGGCGTTCGAGATCCATGCGCAGCGCGTTCGTGTCCTGACGCCCGCCGGGGAGACTCTCGCCAGCGCGCCCGAGATCTCGGTCGGCCTGAGCGGACGCGCGCTCATGCGGGGTCTGGTTGCGCCAACGCGGCTCGATCTGATCGGGTCCGAGTTCCGCTTCAAGATAGGCCCCGATGGCCACTTCGATCTGGGGGCGAGCGCGGGCGAAGTGCTTCTCGGTCCCCTTGCCCAGGAGCTTCTGAAGGCGCCTCGCCCCGACAGCGTTACCGGCTACCTGACCCGGATCAGCGTGCTCGAAGCGACGGTCAATATCGACGACGAGCAACGCGGCACGACCTGGCGCGCACCGCGCGCCGATGTCATCGTTTCTCGCGACGCCGCTGGGCTCCGCGGTAGCGTGGTGGCGGACGTCGCGATCGCCGATTCCACCGCGGGCCTGAACGCAGAAGCGGTCTACGACCCCGTGACCGACCGCGCCCGCGTGCGAGTCCGCTATCGCGACCTCGATCCCTCGCTGCTCGCCGAGCATGGCGCCGCGTTCGAACCGCTTCGTGCGGTGAACGTGGTGCTCGCGGGCTCCGCGGAATTTGACATCCAGGGCGACGGATCGACCTCGGAAATTGCCTTCGAGGTCGCGGGCGGTTCAGGGTTCTTCGAACTCGACGCCTATTTCGAAGATCGCCTACCCCTCGAATCGATCACTGCACGGGGCCGCCTCGCGCCCGACCTCGGTTCGACCGACCTCGACGAGGTCGTGATCCGCTCGCGGGGCGGGGTCGCGACCCTTGAGGCCAGGGTCGAGAGCAAGCCGCAGGGCCCGGCGATCGCCGCGGCCGGGACCGTCGAGGGTATCGCCGTCGCCGACGTCCCGCACTACTGGCCGACTACCCTCAATGCGTTCGGCCGACGATGGTTCGCAGACAACATTCTCGGCGGGACGATCACCAGCGGTAAGTTCGAGATCAAGGTGCCGCCGGAGGTCTTTGCCGGCGGACCTATTCCCTCCGATATCGTGGACGCCCGCTTCGTCTTCGAAGGTGGCCGCGCGAGTTACTGGGACACCTTTCCCGACGTCACCGACGCCGCGGGAAGCGGGCACATCACCGGGTCCTTTCTCGAGCTTCGCCCCGAATCGGCGCGCAACGGCGAGGTCGCGCTGAGCGATGGCGTGGTCCGACTCGAGGGGCTCAACGAGGAACAGCGCACGGCCAATATCGGCGTCGTCGGGACCGGGACACTGAGCGCTTTTTTGCAGCTCCTCGATCACGAGCCGCTCGGCGTGGCGTCCAAGATGAGGATTGGCGCGGGCCCGGTCTCCGGCCTGGTGGCGGCGCGCGCACGGTTCCGCTTTCCGGTCAGAAGGGGGCTGACGCCAAACGAGATAAGCTATGCGGCCGCCGCCAACGTGCGCGGCGCCGCGATCGCGGACTTGGCGCAGGGCTACGACCTTGACGAGGGCGATCTGTTCGTACGCGTCGATGGCGCCGGCGCCGGCGCCAACGGTGTGGTCCGAATCAACGGTGTTTCCGCCGAGGTTGACTGGCATCAGGACTTCGCTCCGGGCAACCCCGCGGGCGGCCGTTATGCACTCAAATCGACCCTCACCGACGCGGCGCACCTGGCCCTTGGGCTGCCTTCGGACTCGGCGCTTAGCGGGCCGGTCGCCGCGACGATGGAATTCACCGCCGAGTCCGGCCGTATTTCCGAGGCACAGGTCTGGCTCGGTCTTCGCGATGCGGCGCTGGCGGTTCCGGCGCTGCACTGGTCCAAGCCGCGGGGAGTCGAAGGCTCAGCACGCTTCCTCGCCCGAGTCGCCGAGGACGGGGCGATCGAGATCGAGGGTCTCGAAATGGTCGCAGGTAGCCTCGCCGTCGCGGGAAGCGTCGGTCTCGGGCCCGGAGGCACCTTCCTGCGGGCCGACTTCGACCGGGTAACTTTCGGCCTCAATGACGTGTCGCTTTCGCTGC
>CAYUNL010000138.1:3691-7692 GCA_964446055.1 uncultured Alphaproteobacteria bacterium
GAGCAGCCACGACACTGTGCGCCGCCCGGGTAGGCGGCTGTCTGCGGCCGCTGCAGGGCGGCGGCTACATCGCCGCGGTAGATGGCGCGAGCATCGACTTGCGCCCGTTCACCGAGGAGCTTACGGATTTTTCGCGCCAGTCGCCGGCTTCACCACTGCGCCTGAACGCACGGCTCACCAGGCTGATCGTCGACGATGCGATCCAGCTTTCCGGAGTCGACATGCGCGCCGAGCGTGGCCGCAAATTATGGGAATCTGCACGCATCGAAGGCCGTTTTACGGACGGCGAAACGCTTTTGATCGAACTCGACGGGGAAGGAGAGCGCCGCAGACTCAGGGTCGCCAGTGCCGACGCCGGTTCGTTCGTGCGTACCCTCGGCTATTCCGACAATGTGGTGGGCGGCACCCTGGATCTCTCGGCGCAGATCTATGATGACCAGCCGGGCAGCCCGATTCGCGGCGTCGTCCGAATCGACGACTTCCGTGTCGTGCGCGCGCCGGCACTGGCGCGCATACTCACCGTCGCCTCGCTCAGCGGGATTACCGATATCCTGCGCGGCGAAGGGATCGCCTTCGTCCGATTCGATGGTCCGTTCGAGCTCGCCGACGGGGCCTTTACCCTGCGCCAGGCGCGCGCCGTCGGCCCCTCGCTGGGCATCACCATCGAAGGGCCGATCGACCGCGGCCAGGGCGCCATCGACCTGCGCGGGACGCTGGTGCCCGCGTACACGATCAACTCGGTGCTCGGCAACATTCCGATCCTGGGTACGCTGCTGACGGGCGGCAAGGGCGAGGGCGTGTTCGCCATAACCTATCGGGTGAGTGGGCCAACCGATTCGCCGACCGTATCGGTCAATCCGCTGTCCGCGCTGGCGCCCGGATTCCTGCGCGGCTTTGTCACCGCCCTTGAGGGCGATGAGCCACCGATCCCCGCTGGCGGAGACGACTTCAGGGGGCGTTTCGCGACCCCGCCCTCGCGCGATACCGAGGGTGAGGCCGAGGCGCCGTAGCCGCCACACACACTCTGTGGCGTGAGGCGAGGACGGCGCGCCGTGGCTACACGACTCGCACCAGGGCGTGGCGTTTCTTGCCGGCGGAAAGCTTGATGGTGCCCTCGGCGGTGACGTCGCCGAGCGAGGCTGGCTGCAACTCGTTCTCCACCACCCGGTCGTTGAGGCGGCCGCCGCCGCCCTTGATCAGTCGCCGCGCTTCGCCGCCCGAGGCTGCAAGGCCGGTGCGGCGCAGAAGCTCGAACACCGGGATACCCTCGGCGAGCTCGGCGCGCGGCACCTCCACGCTAGGCAGGGCCTCACCGGTGCCCGCTTCCTCGAAGGTACGGCGTGAGGTCTCGGCGGCGGCGGCGGCGGCATCTGCACCGTGGCAGAGCCCGGTCGCCGCGTCGGCGAGCACTTTCTTCGCCTCGTTGATCTCTTCACCCCCCAGGGCTTCGAGCCGCGCCACTTCGTCGAGCCCGAGATCGGTAAACAGGCGCAGGAAGCGTCCGACATCGGCATCGGCGCTATTGCGCCAGTACTGCCAATACTCGTAGGGCGTGACGCGTTCGGCATCCAGCCACACCGCGCCCTCGGCGGTCTTTCCCATCTTGGCGCCCGAGGCTGTCGTGATCAGCGGCGTCGTCAGGCCGTAGAGCGTGAGGCCGTCCACCCGCCTCGCAAGGTCGATGCCGCTCGTGATGTTGCCCCATTGATCGGAACCGCCCATCTGCAATACGCAGTCGTAGCGGCGCGCAAGCTCGAGAAAATCGTAGGCCTGTAGCACCATGTAGTTGAACTCGAGGAAGCTGAGCGGCTGCTCGCGGTCGAGGCGGGCGCGCACGCTCTCCATCGAGAGCATCCGGTTGACCGAGAAATGGCGGCCGAAGTCGCGCAGGAACGGGATGTAGGCCAGCTCGTCCAGCCAATCCTGATTATCGACCATGATCGCATCGGTCGCCCCTTGGCCGAATTCGATGTAGCGGGCGAAGACGCGCTCGATGCCCGCCTTATTGCGCGCGATGTCGCTCTCGCCCATCATCGGGCGGCTCTCGTCGCGCCCCGAGGGATCGCCGACCCTGGTCGTGCCGCCACCCATGAGCACGATCGGCTTGTGGCCGGTTCGCTGCAGGGCGCGCAATGTCATGATCGGCAGCAGGCTGCCGACGTGGAGGCTCGGCGCGGTGCAATCGAATCCGATATACGCGACGATGGCCCCGGCCTCGGCCCGGGCATCCAGCGCCTCGATATCGGTGCACTGGTGCAGATACCCGCGCTCGGCGAGCGTCTGCAGGAACGCGGAACTGGGCTCGGTCATGGGGTGGGCGGTCTCGTACCACAATCGCCAGGTGCCGACAACGCGCCCGGCCTAGTTCCAATGGAAGAGAACCTGGACCTTTGCGCGCTCGGCATGATGAGCGGCACCTCGCTGGACGGTATCGATGTGGCGATCCTGCACACCGACGGCCATCGTGTGCTCGGGTTCGGGCCGTGGCGTAGCGCGCCGTTCGACGCCGCCCTACGCGCTGGTCTCCACGAGAGCCTCGATGGTGGCGGTGACCTCGACGGGCTGGCACGGGATCTTACCGAAGCGCACGCCATAGAAGTTACCACGTTACTTGAGGATGAGAAGTTAACCCATTCTGATATAAATATTATCGGATTTCATGGACAGACGATCCTGCATCGACCGGCGGCGGGCGTCACGGTGCAGCTCGGCGATGGCGCCTTGCTCGCGGCGCGCACCGGGATCGACGTGGTGAGCGATTTTCGTAGTGCCGATGTTGCGGCGGGCGGGCAGGGCGCGCCGCTCGCGCCGCTTTACCATGCGGCGCTGGCGGCCGATCTCCCCCGGCCGTTGGCGGTGCTCAACATTGGCGGCATCGCGAACCTTACCTATCTCGGCGTGGATGCGCCCCCATCCGCCTTCGATACCGGCCCCGGCAATTGCCTTCTCGACGACTGGGCGGTGGCGCGCAGCGGTCAGGCGATGGATCGCGACGGTGCGCTCGCGGGCGGCGGTGAAGTCGTCCCCGGCGTGTTGGCCGCGCTCATGGACCACCCGTACTTCGATGCCCCACCGCCGAAATCCCTCGACCGCGGCGATTTTTCTCTCGCAGCGCTGGCCGGGCTTAGCGCCGCCGACGGGGCGGCGACCCTTGCCGCATTCACCGCCCGCGCCGTGGCGCGCGGTGCGGCGGCCATTCCCGCACCGCCCAGGCGTTGGCTGGTCGCCGGCGGCGGCCGCCACAACCCGGCGCTCATGGCCGCCCTTCGCGGGGCGCTCAAGGCGCCGGTCGACGCCGTGGAAGCGGTAGGCTGGCGCGGCGATGCCCTCGAGGCCGAGGCCTTCGCCTTCCTAGCGGTGCGCGTGTTGCGGGGTTTGCCTCTGAGTCTGCCCTCGACGACCGGGGTCGCGCGGCCGACGAGGGGTGGCGTGGTGCACCGGGTCGGGCGAGGCGGGGAGCCCTAGCCAGGAGTCGAGTTGGTCTTGAGGTGGGCCTCGACGACCTCCGATAAGACATCGAGCTTGCCGTGAAAAAAGTGGTCCGCGCCTTCGATGCAGGTGTACTCGATCCCGATGCCGCGCTGCGCCTCCAGGCGTATGGCCATCTTGTCCACGTCTTCCTGCGGCACGTGCTCGTCGTCGCTTCCGTGGGCGATGAGACCTGAGGACGGGCACGGCGCAAGGAAGGTGAAATCGTAGTGGTTCGCTGGCGGCGCGATCGAGATGAAGCCGTGGATTTCCGGTCTGCGCATCAGTAGCTGCATGGATATCCAGGCGCCGAAGGAGAATCCCGCCACCCAGCAGTCGGCGGCGTTCGGGTAGTGGCTTTGCATCCAGTCGAGCGCCGAGGCCGCGTCGGACAGCTCGCCCAGGCCGTTGTCGTAAACGCCCTGGCTGCGGCCGACGCCGCGGTAGTTGAACCGGAGTACCGAGAATCCAAGCCGCGCAAAGCAGTGGAACACGGTGTAAACCACCTTGTGGTTCATATTGCCGCCGTGCTG
>CAYUNL010000139.1:0-1284 GCA_964446055.1 uncultured Alphaproteobacteria bacterium
GCCAACGCCTTGAGTCGTTGGCGCGTGGCGGCGTATTTGGCAGACAGTTGCCGCCGCCGATTGTTGTTTTCGATCGCGCTCTTCTTGGCCATGCTCAACCCTCGGGATTGGGAAACGGCATGCCAAAGCCAGACAACAGAGCCTTGGCCTCGGCGTCGGTTCCGGCGGTGGTGACGATCACGATGTCCAAACCCCGAATTGCGTCCACTTTGTCATAGTCGACTTCGGGAAACACGATTTGCTCCTTGAGCCCGAGGGCGAAATTGCCACGCCCGTCGAAGCTTCGGTCCGAAACCCCGTGAAAATCGCGCACGCGAGGAAGGGCGATGGTAATCAGCCGGTCCAGGAATTCGAACATTCGCTCGCGCCGCAACGTCACTTTGCACCCCACCTCCATGCCGGCGCGCAACTTGAAGTTGGCGACCGACGTGCGGGCCTTGGTAACGACGGGCTTTTGTCCGGCAATCGCCGTAAGATCGGCCACCGCTGCGGTCAATACCTTGGAATCGCGCGTGCCCTCGCCGACGCCCATGTTAATGACAATCTTTTCAAGCCTCGGCACCTGCATCGCGCTTGCGTAGCCAAAGCGTTCTGCCAGGTCGGACCGCAGGACCGAATCGTAATGTTCGCGAAGACGTGCCGCCATCCCACCCATCCTCACGCGTCAATGACCTCACCCGAGACCTTGGCGATTCGCACCTTGCGTCCGTCTTCAAGAAACTTGTAGCCGACGCGCGAAGCCTGTCCGGTCTTCGGATCCCGAATGGCAAGGTTGGAGATCGAGACCGGCAGCTCCTTCTCGATGATGCCGCCGGACTGATTGCGAGTCGGTCGCGTGTGGCGGCGAACGGTGTTCACCCCCTGCACGATCACACGCCGCGCGTCGGGAAAAGCACGCAGGATCTTGCCGCTCTTCCCCTTGTCGCGGCCGGCAATGACGATGACTTCATCACCCTTTTTGAGCTTGAGTTTCGACGCCATCACAGGACCTCTGGCGCGAGCGAGACGATCTTCATGTGTTGACGGGCGCGAAGCTCTCGGGTTACGGGGCCGAAGATTCGAGTGCCTATTGGCTCGCCCTGCGGGGTTATGAGAACTGCGGCGTTTCGATCGAAGCGGATGGCGCTGCCGTCGGCGCGGTGTATCTCTTTCGCCGTGCGGACGATCACGGCGCGGTGGATGTCGCCTTTCTTGACGCGGCCACGCGGAATCGCCTCCTTGACGGTGACGACGATGATATCGCCGACCGAGGCGCTGCGCCGCCGCGAGCCACCGAGCAGCTTG
>CAYUNL010000139.1:1294-7606 GCA_964446055.1 uncultured Alphaproteobacteria bacterium
ACTGAACCCGTCGCGCGCCGGAGTTATCGGCCACATCGAGGTTGGTTTGGGCCTGGATCACGTCGCCGCCCTCGCAGCGGTTGTCTCATCGGTCTCGGAGATAACTTCCCAGTGTTTGGTCTTCGACAGAGGTCGGCATTCGCGAATGCGAACTTTGTCTCCAAGCGCGCACGCGTTCGTCTCATCGTGCGCGTGCATCTTTTTCGACCGGCGGATGTATTTCTTGTAGAGCGGATGCATGACGCGGCGCTCAACGCGAACGATCACGGTTTTTTCGGCGGCGTTGCTGACGACCACGCCTTGGAGGACTCGTCCAGGCATCGTCCCGCCCTCAACCCGCCGCCACGGCGGCACCGGCGCGCAATGCCGTCTTGATGCGCGCGATGTCACGCCGTACCTGGCGGATGCGAGCGGTGTTCTCGAGCTGGCCGCTGGCGCGCTGAAAGCGCAAGTTGAAAGCCTCCTTCTTCAGATCGAGAAGCTGGGCCTGGAGTTCGTCTCCGCTCTTGCCCTTCAGTTCCTCCGCCTTCACAACTCAACCTCCCTCACCCAAACGCGAAACCACCCTCGTGCGCAACGGTAGCTTGGCCGAGCCGCGGGCGAACGCATCGTGCGCGAGCGCCTCCGAAACACCGTCGACTTCGAACAGGATTCGGCCGGGCTTGACGCGGCAGGCCCAGTATTCAGGCGCCCCCTTGCCCTTGCCCATGCGGACCTCGGTCGGTTTCTTGCTCACCGGAATGTCCGGGAACACACGAATCCAGACCCGGCCGGACCGCTTCATGTGTCGGGTTACAGCGCGCCGGCAGGCTTCGATCTGACGCGCTGTCAACCGGCCCGGGGTGAGCGCCTTGAGCCCGAAGGCGCCGAAGTTCAATTGCGCGCAGCTCTTGGTCTTGCCGTGTATGCGGCCCTTGTGCGCCTTGCGGTATTTGGTTCGTTTGGGCTGCAACATGACGTTCGATCCGGCTAGCGCTGCGCCTGTTCGGCGAGACGCTTGTCTTGGGCCATCGGGTCGTGCTCCATGATTTCGCCCTTAAACACCCACACCTTAACGCCGCAAGTGCCGTACGCGGTGCGCGCGGTTACTTCGCCGTAATCGATATCGGCGCGCAATGTGTGAAGTGGGACACGACCCTCGCGGTACCACTCGCTCCGCGCGATCTCGGCACCGCCCAACCGCCCGCCACAACTGATCCGAATTCCCTGCGCTCCAAGACGCATCGCCGACTGAACGGCGCGTTTCATGGCCCGGCGAAAGGCGATGCGGCGTTCCAATTGCTGGGCGATGTTCTCGGCGATCAGTCGGGCGTCGATTTCGGGCTTGCGAATCTCGACGATGTTGAGGTGAACCTCGCTCTTGGTGATGCCGGAAAGCGCCTTGCGTAGGCGCTCCACATCCGCGCCCTTCTTGCCGATAACGACACCAGGGCGTGCCGTGTGGATGGTCACGCGCGCCTTTTTGGTCGGCCGCTCGATCACCACCTTGCTTACCCCGGCCTGGCTAAGGCGACTCATGAGGTAAGCGCGAATCTGCAAATCCTCGTGTAGGAGATCACCGTACTCGGGTGAATCGGCGTACCAGCGAGAATCCCAGGTGCGATTGATGCCGAGCCGGAGCCCGATCGGGTTAACCTTCTGGCCCATCAGGCGGGCTCCTCTCGCTCGCGTACGATCAGTGTTAGATTCGAAAACGGCTTGCGAATGCGCCCGACGCGCCCACGCGCACGGGCGCGCCACCGCTTCATCTCGAAGGCACGGCCGACACTGGCCTCGGCCACATAGAGCCGATCGACGTCGAGCTGGTGGTTGTTCTCGGCGTTGGCGATCGCCGACTGCAGCACTTTGCGCACATCGGCGGCGACGCGCCGGCGCGAGAAAGCGAGCTCGGCCAGCGCCGCGTTCACGTCTTTTCCGCGAATCGTCTGGGCCACCAGGTTGAGCTTCCGCGCGCCGGTGCGAATCGCGCGCGCGCCTGCCTTGGCCTCCTGGTCACTGAGCTTCCTTCCCTTTGACTGTTTGCCCACCTCAGACTCTCCGCGCTTTCTTGTCACCCGAATGGCCATGAAACGTGCGCGTCGGCGCGAACTCGCCGAACTTGTGCCCCACCATGGTCTCGGTAACCAACACGGGGATGAACTTGCGGCCGTTGTGAACCCCGAACGTAAGGCCGACGAATTGCGGCAGTATGGTCGAACGCCGCGACCAGGTGCGGATGACACCCTTGTGCCCCGCTGCGGCCGCGGCCTCGGCTTTCTTGAGGAGGTAGCCGTCGACGAACGGTCCTTTCCACACCGAACGCGCCATCGCCTATTTCTTTCCCCGCCGCCGCATGATGTAGCGGTCGGTGCGCTTGTTGTGCCGTGTACGCTTGCCCTTGGTCGGCTTGCCCCACGGTGTTACCGGATCGCGACCGCCCGAGGAGCGGCCTTCGCCGCCGCCGTGTGGGTGGTCGATCGGGTTCATGGCCACACCCCGCACCTTGGGCCGCCGCCCCAACCAGCGTGAGCGGCCGGCCTTCGCGAGTTTGATGTTCTTGTGATCGGGATTGGAGACAGCGCCGATCGTGGCCATGCACTCGGCCCGCACCATGCGCTGCTCGCCGGAGCCGACACGAAGGAGCGCGTAGCCCGCGTCCTTGCCGATGAGCTGTGCGTACGCACCGGCGGCGCGCGCGAGCTGCCCGCCTTTGCCCGGCTTCATCTCGACATTGTGGATGATGGTCCCGAGGGGGATGTTTCGCATCGGCATGGCGTTGCCGGGCTTGACGTCAGCGCGTTCGCTCGCGACCACGGTATCCCCTACCGCTAGGCGTTGCGGCGCGAGGATGTATGCCCGGCTCTCGTCCACATAGGCGACCAGCGCGATGAACGCCGACCGGTTGGGATCGTACTCAAGGCGCTCCACCGTGCCGGCGACATCGAACTTGCGGCGCTTGAAGTCGATGACCCGATAGCGCCGCTTGTGCCCGCCGCCCCGGTGGCGGACGGTCATCCGGCCGAGGTTGTTGCGTCCGCCCTTTGAGTTGAGTCCCTCGGTCAGCGCCTTGACCGGCTTTCCCTTCCACAGGCCGGTCCGCTCAACGAGTACCAGTCCGCGGCTTGCCGGGGTGGTCGGTTTGTAGCTCTTGAGGGCCATCGGCTAAATACCCGTCGTCACATCGATGGCATCACCCTCTTTAAGGGTGATGACGGCTTTCTTGTAGCCCGGGCGTCGCCCCAGCCGGCCCCGAAATCGCTTCGTTTTGCCCTTTGTTTTCAAGGTGTTAACAGCGACCACTTGGACCGAGAAAATCTCCTCGACGGCGCGTCTGATCTCGGGCTTGGTGGCGTCGGAAGCGACGCGAAAGGTAACCTGATTGTGCTCGGCCCCGAGGGTCGCTTTTTCCGTAATCACCGGCGCCCGGATGATATCGAGATCGCGTTCGCGGCTCATTTGAGCCGCTCTTCGATGCGCTCGACCGCGGCCTTGGTGAGCACGAGAGTGTCGCGTCGCAAGATATCGTAGACGTTCAAACCCTGGTGCGGCAGAACGTCGATGCCGGGGAGGTTCGCGGCGGCGCGCGATAAATTGGTGTCGACTTCGGCCGCATCGACGATCAGGGCGGAGCCCCACCCTAGGCGCGCGAGTTTTTCCGCAAGGACCGATGTCTTGGGCTCGTCAAGCCGCGCGTGGTCGAGAATGGCGAGGTTTCCATCGTGGTGCTTGGCGGAAAGCGCGATCTTGAGGCCAAACTTTCGCACCTTCTTGGGTAGCGCGTGGGCGTGTCCGCAAACGACCGGGCCAAAGATCACGGCGCCACCGCGCATTTGTGGCGAGCGGCTGCTGCCCTGGCGTGCCCGACCGGTGCCCTTCTGTTTGTGAGGCTTGGCGGTGGTGCCGCGTATCTCGCTAACGCTCCGGGTCTTGTGGGTGCCAGCACGGCGCTTGGCGAGCTGCCAGTTGACGACGCGGCTGAGGATATCGGCGCGGGCAGGCACGTCGAAGATCGCCGCGTCGAGTTCGATGGTTCCCGCCTTGGCATTGTCGAGGCTTGTGATCTCCGCCTTCATCGCCTTACGCCTCGGCGCCATTCGCGGCGGTATCGGCATCGGCGTCAGCAGCCGCGTCAGGCGCCGCCGACACGGCAGTGAGATCGGGGGCGGCCTTTTTGAGCGCGTCGCTGACCAGCACCCACGATCCCTTGGGACCCGGCACCGCCCCCCTCACCATGACCAAGCCTCGCTCGACGTCGGTGGCCGCGACTCTGAGGTTTTGCACACTCACCCGGCGCCCCCCCATGCGCCCGGCCATCTTCTTGCCTTTGAACACGCGGCCAGGATCCTGACTGTTGCCGGTCGAGCCGTGAGCGCGGTGTGAAACAGACACGCCGTGGCTAGCCTCGAGGCCACTGAAATTGTGACGTTTCATGGCTCCAGCGAAGCCCTTGCCGATCGAGGTACCGACGACGTCGACCCACTGGCCGGCGATGAAGTGATCTGGTCCGAGGCGGTCGCCGATCCCAAGCGCCGAATCGGGCGCGACACGGAATTCGGCGAGTTTGGCCTTGGGTTCGACCTCAGCCTTGGCGAAGTGACCACGCTCCGCCTTGGTCAAACCTTTGACCTTGACCCGTCCGGCACCGATTTGCACGGCATCGTAGCCATCCCGCTCGAAGGTCCGCCGGCCGACCACCTGGCAGTCCTCGACATGCAATACCGTCACCGGTACGTGCGCACCCTCGTCCGAAAAGAGACGAGTCATGCCCATTTTGCGCGCCAAGAGACCGCTCCGCATCCGCCGCCCCTAGAGTTTGATTTCCACGTCAACGCCGGCCGCCAAATCGAGCTTCATAAGGGCGTCAACGGTCTGCGGGGTGGGATCGATGATGTCGAGAAGCCGCCGATGGGTGCGAATCTCGAATTGTTCCCGCGACTTCTTGTCAATATGCGGCGATCGCAACACTGTGTACTTCTCGATCTTGGTCGGCAGCGGCACCGGGCCGCGCACGGCGGCGCCCGTCCGTTTCGCGGTATTTACGATCTCACCAGTCGATTGATCGAGTACGCGATAATCGAACGCCTTGAGGCGGATCCGGATATTCTGACCTTCCATGTCGGCGTCCGGCTTCCGCGCTCTACTCGACGACCTGAGAGACGACGCCGGCGCCGACGGTTCGTCCGCCCTCGCGGATGGCGAAGCGCAGGCCCGCGTCCATGGCGATCGGCGCGATTAGCTCGATGTCCATGGCGATGTTGTCCCCCGGCATCACCATCTCGGTGCCCTCGGGAAGTTCGACCGTTCCCGTCACATCGGTGGTCCGGAAATAGAACTGCGGACGGTACTTGGTGAAGAACGGGGTGTGCCGGCCTCCCTCGTCCTTGGTCAGGATATAGGCCTCGGCCTTGAACTTGGTGTGCGGCGTGATCGTTCCGGGCTGCGCCAGAACCTGGCCGCGCTCCACCTCCTCGCGCTTGGTGCCACGCAGCAGGCAGCCCACGTTGTCACCCGCCTCGCCCTGGTCCAGCAGCTTGCGGAACATCTCAACCCCCGTGCACGTCGTCTTCGAGGTCTCCTTGATGCCCACGATCTCGACCTCGTCGCCCACGTTCACCATCCCCCGCTCCACCCGGCCGGTTACCACCGTGCCTCGGCCCGAGATCGAGAACACATCCTCGATCGGCATCAAGAACGGCTGGTCCTTTGCCCGCTCGGGCTGCGGGATGTAGCTATCCACCGCCGCCAGCAGCTTCAGCACCGTCTCCTTCCCCGTCTCCTCGTCTTTGCCTTCCAACGCGTTTAGCGCCGAGCCCGTGATCACCGGAATCTCGTCGCCCGGAAACTCATAGCTCGACAACAGCTCACGAACCTCAAGCTCAACCAGCTCCAATAGCTCCGCATCGTCTACCTGGTCCACCTTGTTCAGGTACACCACGATCGCCGGAACCCCAACCTGGCGCGCCAGCAAGATATGCTCGCGGGTCTGCGGCATCGGTCCGTCCGCCGCCGATACAACCAATATCGCCCCGTCCATCTGCGCCGCTCCGGTGATCATGTTCTTCACGTAATCGGCGTGCCCCGGACAGTCCACGTGCGCGTAGTGCCGGTTCGCCGTCTCGTACTCAACGTGCGCCGTCGCTATCGTGATCCCCCGCGCGCGCTCTTCCGGAGCCTTGTCGATCTCGTCAAACGGCGTGAACTCCGCTCCCCCCGCTTCCGCAAGTATCTTCGTGATCGCCGCCGTCAATGTCGTCTTCCCGTGGTCAACGTGACCTATCGTTCCAACATTGCAGTGCGGCTTCGTTCGTTCAAACTTCGCCTTCGCCATCGTTC
>CAYUNL010000140.1:0-5076 GCA_964446055.1 uncultured Alphaproteobacteria bacterium
GATGACGAGTGAGATGGGAACACCTGTCGTCACGCCCTCAAAAGTGCCGGACACGATGCGCACCTGGTCGGGCTCGCGGCGCTGGCTGGTGAACCGTGAGCGGCCTGGTCGCCGGCGGTCGAGCCAGTGCTGGATGTCGCTCTCGGCGAGCTCGATACCAGGAGGCGTCCCGTCGACGACGCAGCCTATGGCCGGACCGTGGCTTTCGCCCCACGTGGTTACCCGGAACAAGGTGCCGAAGCTGTTGTGCGACATCTAGCGGCCGGATCGGGCGACGGCCAAGTGGCCGCTAGACCGTGGCGATGTCAGGCGCATCCACGGCCTTCATGCCGACGACGTGGTAGCCGCAATCGACGTGATGCACTTCGCCGGTAACGCTGCGCCCGAGATCGCTCAGCAGGTAGAGCGCGGCCCCCCCCACGTCGTCGATGGTGACGGTTCGTTTTAGCGGCGCGTTGTGCTCGTTCCATTTCAAGATATAACGGAAATCTCCGATACCCGAGGCGGCCAGCGTCTTGATCGGACCCGCCGAAATCGCGTTGACGCGAACGCCGCGGCTGCCGAGGTCGATCGACAAATAGCGTACCGCCGCTTCCAGCGCCGCCTTAGCCACTCCCATGACGTTGTAGTGGGGAACCACTTTCTCGGCCCCGTAGTAGGTCATTGTGAGAACGCTCGCGCCCTCGTTCAGCAGCCGCTCGGCCTGTTGGCACACGGCGATGAACGAATAGCACGAGATTTCGAGGCTGCGCGCGAAGTTGTCGGCGGTCAACTCAATGAAACGCCCCTTGAGCTGGTCCTTGTCCGAGTAGGCGATGGCGTGGACTACGAAATCAAGGCCGCCCCATTTGCGTTCGATTTCGCCGAACGCGCCCTCGATGCTTCCGGCGTCGGTCACGTCGCACTCCATGACAAACTCGGAACCGAGCGACCTGGCGAGGGGCGTCACGCGCTTGCCCAGCGCCTCGCCTTGATAGGTGAACGCGAGATCGGCGCCGTGCATGGCCAGGGTGCGGGCGATCCCCCAGGCGATCGAACGCTCGTTGGCGACGCCCATGATCAGGCCACGCTTGCCGGCCAGCAACGGGTTAGCGGTGGTCATCCGCGCCTCAGGTGGGACCGCATGAGTTGCGGCATCCTACACCAAAGGGCGGAGCCCCAAAATGGCGGCGGCGTCTACGCGGCGCCGGTCGGCTCGCGCACGGAGTAGGGGTGCCGCTCGGCCCACGATGCCACCATCCGCTCGAGGGATCGGTCGGCCTTGGCGGGCAGCATCACCTTGAGCTTCACGTAGTGATCGCCGCGTTCGCCGCTCCTGGGATCGGCGATACCCTTGTTCTTGAGGCGGAGCATGCTGCCGGAGTCGGAGCCTTTGGGGACGCTCAGCGTAACCATCCCGTCGATGGTCGGAATCGCGATCTTCGCGCCCAGCACGGCCTCGGGCAGCGTGACCGCCAGCTCGACCTGGATGTCGCTACCCTCGCGCCTGAAATCGCTGTGGGGTGCAATCGTGACTTTCACCAACGCATCGCCGGCGCGCCCACCCCCGGCACCCGCTTCGCCTTGACCCTTCAGACGGATTGTCTGGCCCTCTTCGACGCCGGCCGGAATCGCAACCACGACGACCCGATCGCCGGCCAGTCGAATCCGCTTTTTGATGCCGCAGACGGCGTCAAGGAATGCGACGTTCAGGGTTTGTGTCACGTCGGCGCCATCCCGGCGCGCACCCCGCCAGCGGGTACCGAAGTGGCGCGAGATCACGTCTTCGGCGCTGGGCCCCAGGTCATCGAAAGGGCCTTTCGCGGTCGTCGCCTGGGCGCCGGCGTAGGCGCGGCGGCGGCGCGGAGCGCGACGAGTGCGCTTTGTGCCCGTCGCATCGATCTCCCCGCGGTCGTGGCGAGCGCGCATCTTGCGGTCACGCAATATTCCGTAGGCTGCCGAGACCTCCTTGAATCGCTCGGCCTGGCGCGGTCCGCTGGACTGTACGTCGGGGTGGAGCGCCTTTGCTAGCGCTCGGTACGCGTCCTTTATCTCGGCCTCACTGGCCGAGCGCGGAACTCCGAGCACCTTGTAGGCATCCCTCATCGCCACGCGAACCTATGGGGCGCGTGCCTAACAAACGGTTAAGGTCCGGCCAAGTGGGCGCGGTCACTCGCGTGACTGCCACACGGCGGCCAGCGCCTCGGCCTCGGCCCGCGCGTCGGCGTCCATTCGCGGCTCGAGTTCGGCGAGAAGCGTGCGCGCCGCCTGGTGCCCTCCGCGGGCGGCCAGCGTCCACCACACATGGGCACGCGACAGGTTCATCTCCACGCCATCGCCGTCGTGGTACAGGCCGCCGAGGTAGAATTGGGCCCAAGCATTGCCGGCCTCGGCCAGGGGCAGCCACGCCGTGGCCGCGGCGCTAAATCCTCCGCTGCGGTAGGCACTCACCCCAGCTGCGAGCCGTTCGGCGCCGCTCATCGCGGCGAGCCGGTCTAGGTCGGGCACGGTGTCGACTTCCGCGGGCAGCGCGGCGTTTTCACCCGGCGCCGGGACACTCGGTTGCGTTACCGGGGTCGCCCCAGCGCGTGTGGGCTCCGTCGACGATTCCTCCTCCGCCGGCGTTGGCAGTCGCGTCGCGCTCGGGGCTCCGGACGCCAGCGCTGCAAGCAGCTGGGCCGCTCTGTCGTGCCCTTGTGCCGCAGCGAGCGCCCACCACCTCCGCGCCTCGTCAACGTCCGCCACGACGCCCGTCCCATCGGCGTACAGGCGGCCCAGGTGGAACTGGGCGATGGGATTGCCGGCCTCGGCGAGGGGCCCCCAGGCCTCAAGCGCGCTCGCGTAATCGCTGGCGCGAAAGGCGGCGCGCGCCATGCCCAGCCGATCGGCCACACTCAGTGCGTCGTCGCTCGCCTCGACCACACCAGTCAGTCGGTCACCCGAAGGCTCCAATGGCTCCGCGGGCGGCGCGAGCGCCAATTCCGCGGCACTCGCCGGGTTGGCGCCGCCGGTGACCAGGAGCGATAGCCGTTCGAGCGCGCCCTGGTGTCCGGCGCCGGCGGCCCGGTGGTACCAGGCCATCGCCACCCCCTCGTTGGCCTCGACGCCGAGACCGTTTTCGTAAAGCAGGCCGAGGTTGAATTGAGCGGCCACGTGTCCCTGGACGGCGGCGCGGTGGAACCACAGCGCGGCGGCGGTGTAATCCTTTGCTACACCTTGGCCGCGCGCGAACATGTCGCCGAGGTTTACCTGGGCGCCCGCAAGACCCTGCTCGGCGGCGCGACGATACCATCGCAGCGCTTGTGCGAGGTTGTGGTCGACCCCGCGCCCGGTGCGGTACAGATGTCCGAGGTTGCGGGCCGCCGCGGCGTCGCCGGCTTCGGCCAGCGGCAGCCACACCGCGTGCGCCGCCGCATAGTCGCCAGAGTTGTACGCGCGAACCCCGTCGCGGAAGTCCGCGGCCGCGCTGCCCGGAATCGTCAGGGCGAGCCACAGAGCGACCCAGCCGCCGACGGTGGCCCGGCTCATCGCCGAGGAGGCGAAGGGGGCGTGGCGGACCCGGCGGCCCCCGAGGACCGGTTCAGCCGCCGACGATCTGCCAGGTGCCGTCTGCCTGTCGGCAGGCGGTGCCGTACGCCTCTTCGTTGCGCCCACCGACGGTGACGGTCTGTTGGAACTCGCGGCAGTACTCGCCGCTTTCTCGATGCGTACCCTCACGGACCGGCGTTACGGTGCCCGAGTTGCCGCTGTCGGGATTGCTCCAGGCGATGGTGTCGCCGACCGGTGCGACCAGTGCCTGCTGCCCGGCCTGCTGCATGTAGAGTTGGTCGGCACGGTCGAGCGATTTGCCGATCTCATTGCCGAGGTATGCGCCAAGCAACGTCCCGACACCGGTCGCCACGAGCTGGCCACGGCCGCTCCCGACCTGGGAGCCGGCGACGCCGCCGACGACTGCGCCGAGAAGTGTGCCGATACCTTCCTTGGGGCCAGCGCCGTTGCCGGCACAGGCGGCCAGCGCGAACACCGCCATCGCGGCAACCGCGAGTTTGATGCTTTTCATCCTATCGTGCCTCGTTCATCGCAGTAACCAATGGGGTAGCGCACAATACTATGCACGCTCTAGGGTGATTATATAGGGCGGGCGGTAGCGCGAGGAAAGGAATCCCGGCGTGCCCTGGCGGCGGGCCGATCGCCGACACTAGAATGCCGCCCGGGAGTGTGGAGCCAGAATGCCTACACCGATGCGCGCCGATCCACTCGCGTTGTGCGCCGATTGGCTTGCCGAGGCGGTCAAGAGCGAACCCGACGTGCCAACGGCGATGGCCCTTGCGACCGCCGATGGCACGGGTGCGCCCGCGGTTCGGATGGTGCTATTGAAGGAGATCGATGATCGAGGGATCGTCTTCTACACCAACGTCGAAAGCCGCAAGGGGATGGAACTCGACGCCAACCCCAGGGCGTCGCTCTGCCTCCACTGGAAAAGTCTCGGTCGGCAAGTGCGCATCGACGGCGATGTCGAGAGGGTCGACGACGCCGAGGCCGACGCCTATTTCGCAACCCGGCCGCGTGATGCCCAGATCGGCGCCTGGGCATCTGCACAATCGCGACCCATCGTAGGTCGTCTCGGACTTGAGAGGGCGGTTGCCAAGTACGCTGCCAAATTCGCTATCGGGATGGTGTCGCGCCCGCAGTACTGGTCTGGATTCCGTGTTATCCCGGCGCGCATTGAGTTCTGGCGCCACAAGCCGTCGCGCCTTCACGAGCGCGTGCTCTACGCGCGTTCCGCAGACGGCTGGGCGAGCCAGCGGCTCTTTCCGTAGGCGACGCCGCGTGATTACACCGCACTCTGCATCCGATCGCCGGGCCCGGCTGATGCGTGCCGCCACATACGCATCGGTCACAGTGGCACTGATTCTGGTCGCCCTGAAGACGGCGGCGTGGATGATGACCGATTCGGTTGCCATGCTGTCCTCGCTTGCCGATTCGTGCATCGACGCCGTGGCCTCGCTGGTCACGCTCCTCGCCGTCCGCCACGCGCTGACCCACGCCGACCGCGATCACCGCACCCGGCACGGCATAGCCCATGCTGGCGATGCG
>CAYUNL010000140.1:5086-7271 GCA_964446055.1 uncultured Alphaproteobacteria bacterium
ATCACCGCTTCGGTCACGGCAAGGCCGAGGCGCTGGCCGGTCTCGGGCAGGCGGCATTCATCGTCGCATCGGTAGTCTTTCTGCTAATCGAGGCAGGCGGCCGGCTGATCCGCCCTGCGCCGGTCGAGAACGGTACTATCGGCATCGCCGTGATGGCCGTCGCCATCGTCCTTACCCTCGGGTTGGTCCAGTTCCAGCGTTACGTGGTGCGGCGCACCGAATCGGTGGCGGTTGCCGCCGATTCGCTCCACTACAAAAGCGACCTTCTCATGAATCTGGCTGTCGTCGCCGCGCTTGTACTGTCGGTCGCATTTGACTGGCACACCCTCGACCCGGTGTTCGCGGTGGGCATCGCGCTCTACATCCTGTATTGCGCCTGGACGATCCTGCGCGGCAGCCTCGATCTCCTGATGGACCGCGAGTTCGCTCCCGAAGAGCGGCGCAAGATCGAGGACATCGCGCTCGCCCACCCTGAGGTCCGCGCCGCCCACGACCTTCGCACTCGCTCCTCGGGTACGCGGGTATTCATTCAGCTACACCTCGAGCTCGACGGAAACCTCACCCTCCATCGTGCCCACGACATCGCTGACGAGGTCGAAGCGGAGATCAAGCTCGTCTTCCCCGACGCCGAGGTCATGATCCACCAGGATCCGGCCGGCCTGGTCGAAGACCACCCCCGCTTTTTGTGAGCGGGTGCCGGTGCCTCACTTGATACAGGTTAGGGCGGCGGCGGCGTCCCCCCGCGAGGGTTTACATGGCCGTTTTGAGAGTCCTGCTTGCTGGAGCCGGGCCACAGAACGCGAGTTCGTCGGAGGGCATCAGCGCGCATGAACGGGCTGTTGTTCACCTGGGGTGTCTTGCTCAAAGCTGTCCGTCTCCACCCCTTGGTATCGACGACGACGGTGTTTGTTGGCGGGATAGCTTTTTGGGGCGCTTTCAATTGGTCGCTGGAAGTCACCAACACGGAATCCTTCTGCATCTCGTGCCACGCGATGAGGGAATACGTTTACAAGGAATACAGCACCACCGGTCATTACAACAACCGTACCGGGGTTCGCGCGTCTTGCCCCGATTGCCACGTGCCCAGGGAATGGGTTTACAAAGTGGCGCGCAAAGTGTTGGCGACCAACGAGTTGTTTCACTGGATGGCAGGATCCGTCAACTCCCCCGAGGAGTTCGAGGCCAAGCGGCCGGAGCTGGCGAGTCGGGTCTGGGCCAGCATGAGGGCGACGGACTCGCGCGAGTGCCGCAACTGTCATGGCATGAGTTTCATGGCGCCCGGCGCGCAGACTACAAATGCCAGCACCATGCACGGGCTGGCGGAGAAATGGGGCAAGACCTGCATCGATTGCCACCAGGGCGTCGCCCACACCCTGCCAAAGGGTTTCGACAAGAACGTCTTGTTGGACGATCTGCACGTCCGCATGGAGGATGATGAGATTGAATGCCAGCTCTGCCACGAGGACATGGCGGGGCCACCGCCGGGCGAGGGTTGGTAACGATGGCCGACCTCAATACCCGAAAGGTTCAAGGAATCGGATGAATGACGATGTGGAGGCAAGCATGTTCGCTCACAAGCACATAGCTTTCGGACTCGCCGCAATGGTCTGGCTTGCCTTCGGCGGTGCCGCGCTTGCCGAGACGGCAACGCCGGCGGCGCTGAAGATAGGTCAGGAGTTGTTCGTGGAGAACTGCGAGGTCTGCCACCAGGCCGACGCCATCGGCGAGCCGGGTGTGGCGCCGTCGCTCACCAATCCCGAGCTCTTGAGCATTTCATCGGACACCTTACTCATGGGCACCATCCGCGACGGGCGCGAAGACACCGGCATGCCGCCGTTCGCTCATCTTGGCCGCAAAGACGTACGCGCCATCGTCACCTATCTGCGCTCCCACGCCAGGGGACCGAACCGGGCCGAGGAGGTGGATTCCGAATCTGATGCCCGCGGTGATCCGCGTCTGGGCCAGCAGTGGTACAACAACATCTGCTCCACCTGTCATGGCCTGGCGGGGGATGGCTATGAGGCAGGCGGCACCGGCACCGCCATTGGCCTGCCGGGCTTCTTGAACAAGGTTTCCGACGGCTTTATCCGCGAAACCATCAAGAAGGGCCGCTCCAACACCCGCATGCTGGCCTTCCAAGGCCCCGAGGGCCTGGCCAATCTCAGCAGCCAGGAAATCGAGGACA
>CAYUNL010000140.1:7281-7550 GCA_964446055.1 uncultured Alphaproteobacteria bacterium
TTCTGATCAGGAGATCGACGACATCATCGTCTATCTGCGCGGCTTGGCCGAGGAATAGGAGAGCTAGCCCCATGAAACGCATCAAGAGAGCCCTCTCGCGGCGAGACTTCATGAAGACTGGCGCCTTTGTCACCGCCGCAGGCGCGGGCGCCGGGCTCATGGTTGGCGAAAACCCGGAACTCGTGGTTGCCCCGGCGCAGGCGCAGGAGAGCGAGGAGGGACGGACCACCGCCCTCGCGCAATGCCCGTACTGCGGGGTCGGCTGCGGC